>JAEORI010000079.1 GCA_016840965.1 Candidatus Thorarchaeota archaeon
ACACTCCGAGGAATGAAGATTGATATCCTCCAGATGCGCCCGGTGTTGGGACATAAAGTAGGAGGGCTGTCTGGACCCCCCATCTTCCCAATTGCGGTGAGATGTGTCTATGATTTGAGTCAAGCCCTGACTATACCGATAATCGGCGTTGGCGGTGTTTCCACGTGGGAAGATGCAGTGGAAATGCATCTAGCTGGTGCAAGTGTAATCCAGATTGGCACTGCACTCATTGAAGGAATGAACATCTTCTCAAGAATCAAAGAGGGAGTTGCTAACTACCTTAAAGAAATGAAAATATCAAACATATCTGAGATTGTTGGTGCTGCTTGGAGGTCTACGACATGAATATGGATGATCTTATGGGAAATCCGATTTCGGTGAAAGTTTCTGAGCTTGTTGATGAACCTGGGAGTGCAAGCACAATCATATTCGATATCAAAGACTCCGAATTCGACTTCGCGCCGGGTCAATTTCTCATGATATGGATTCCCGGAGTTGATGAGATTCCTATGAGCATTTCATTGTGGGAACCACCCAAAGTAGGAATTACAGTCCTTCCCATTGGTGAGGCAACAGAGTCACTTACCTCCCTTCAACCAAACGACTGGATTGGTATCAGGGGTCCTTTTGGGTCATCATTCACTCTTGAATCACGGAAAGCCTTGGTTGTGGGTGGCGGAGTTGGAATGGCACCATTAAGACCGTTAGTTCACGCTCTTTTGAAAATAGATGTAGAAGTGACTATGTTGATTGCAGCGAGGACTAAACAAGAACTCATTTTCTTTGAGGAGTTTTTACAATTGTCAGATAACAAGTTTACACTGAGAACATCTACTGATGACGGTTCTGAAGGTTTCGACGGACTGGCTACTGATGCTGTCGAAGAAATCTTGAAAGAAAAGGACTTCGATACATTGTATACCTGTGGTCCTGAGCTGATGATGTACGGTCTCCATGGTTTAGCCAAAGAGAAGAAAATGTTGTTTCAAGCATCGCTTGAACGGTTCATGAAATGTGGTTGTGGTATCTGTGGAACCTGCGCACTTGATCCAACTGGGTCTTTGGTCTGTGTAGAAGGTCCGGTATATACAGGAAACTATCTATCGAAAATATCAGAATTTGGAAAGTACCATCGCGACGCTGTGGGCGGGAAGAAGAAATTTTGAATTTGAGATACAAGTCTTGAATAACGTGCTCTCAGAGATATCGGATTACTTGCGGACTCCGATTGTCTGGCCCTTCACAAATCTTTTCGTGTAATTCCTCTTATTGCGTAGACGAGGAATTGGCGTGTGTCTCTCACGCCCTCTTACTTTAGGGGTGGATTCACGAACCTTTCCAGCCTTTGTGAGTGAACCATGTGAACCTGGCATCTTGATTTCCTCTGTTAGGAGTTATGTGTGAGTCTGAATTGTCCTCATAAAAAGATATCCAATTGGCACCTTCTTGTACGACCTTAATAGCCCCAGTCGATACCGGACTACATGACCCAACCACGGCTGCGTTTACTGTCGACACCCTCCCAAATTGAAAACCATACCCCTCTATATGTTGATGTCGATAGTGCGCAGCTGTGGAATCTTGTTGAGGATAATACGGTCCATCTGATTCTTCGAAAGCCGGCAATGCTTGAGCTGGCTCGTAGAAATGACCTTCTGCTTATGGACCACTGTGAGAAACTACTTGGTTCAGAGGACTATGAAGATTGGCTCATGGGTTTAGACCTTCTGGTGGCTTTGGGAACTCCTGAGGCTGTTGACAGACTGATTCTTGTGTATGCCCAGTCACTCAATGATGAGAGAAGGTATGTTCTCTGCATGGTTGCTAAAATCCTTACAGCCGAGCATGTCAAACCATTCAGTATTATGGTGCGGGAGGTTGCATGTCCTGGAGAATTGGACATATCTGGTTGGACAAAGACTGCAATTTCGACTTTGAAAGATGTGTGTAAACGGTTTGGCATTGATGTTTTTGGAGTGGATGCTGAAGTAGCAGACACGATAGACTCTCCAGTAAATCTGAATTCCGATGAGATATTCACTTTTCCAGATAGAAAGTAGTAATTGTTGGCATACAACCTTCTTTCTTTTCTAAATAAAGTACCCACAAAATCTTGTGGAAACCCTAGCAGAATTACAAGTTTTTTCCAGTACGAGGCATCAATGTTAGCGCGTGAATAACATGTGACTGCACATCCAATCCAACGGACTAGTCTTCAGTGATAAGACAATGAAGCCAGGAATAGACATAAGCGACCCGGAACCATGGTGAGCTAGAGATCTACACCGAATAAATCTTAGATCTCACTACAGTCGTCCCTTTGCAGGGACACTCGTTCTTTCTTTTCAGATATCATGTTTTATTGGGATATACTAGACTTTTGATGGAATCGCAATCTGAATGCTTAAGCTAATGACAACTCTAAAATGGAACTAAAAGCAGATGGACCAGATACTCATTAGAGGGTTCAAAGAATGTCTGTTTCTAACACACTCTCAGTTAAGGTGTGGACAACTGCAGAAACGTGTGAAATAGGTGAACTCAGGTTCAGTCTTAAAGAGAACACAATTGAGTTTGAATCGGGAAGAGTAATTTCAAACAAAAACTCAGGTGATATCCTATTTGAACCTCAAAACATGATTTGTCTTGATAGTAATGGACAAAGTGTACGTAAACTATTCAAATCAAAAATTAAAGTACAATTGACCCCCGTCGTGATTGCTTATCATCCGTACACAAATCTCGGAGGTCAAATTGTGGAAGACATCTTCCCTCCATCAACCTCTGGGTTCTATGGGAGATTACTTGGTGGGAAAAAAGAAGCTATATTTTTTGTACAGAAGATAATGGACAGTAAGCAGTTTCTTCTCACAATCACTGACTCTCTCACTTCCAGAATCTATGAAACTCTAATAATTCAATCCTATGAAGCAGAAGCATTAGCTCTTATGGACGATTTCAGAATAAGACTGAAGCTGTTTAGAGAATCATCCATCATTAAAGAGAATACACGAGAAAAGGTACTAAGCATTTTAGAAACACCAGCCCCATCATGGCAAGAACTGGCTAAAGTCATTGAAGATGTATCAATACCTAATCTGAAAATGGGACCCACAATGAGAGACATCTTTACTCAAATTGTCCCTACTAGTTTTCCAACGCCGATTAGAGAAGAGCTCATGGCGTTTCTAGCATATGTAATCAGAATCAAAATTCCAAGTGAGGACCCTCTAACGTACTCATTTAGATTCTCATCAATACCGATGTTGGAGCCTCTTATCACTGGGCATTTGATGCATCTGATTGACAAGACAGATTGGCCACCCTATGTGAAACTGATGATTATGGCTGCAAGAGGTCAGCTCGAAACTCCAAAAAGAGCAGTTTCAGAATCGGTTCTAAGCTCACCATGGATTCTCTATTGTCAAAAATGTGCTGAGTTGACACCTAGTTGGTTGAATATTATGCTTGACACCGCTATGGACCTTCATAATTCAACAAAGACGATTCTGGGTCTACCCACAACAAAGAGCGCCGCAAAGAAATCGAGAAAAGCATGGAA
>JAEORI010000080.1 GCA_016840965.1 Candidatus Thorarchaeota archaeon
GCTCGTTTTTCGTCATCTTCGTTGAAAATCCCATCTGGGAATTCACGGATACATTCGGTCACAAATCGTACCTTAACTCCTTGAAGATACTCTGAGATGAGTCGGGCATGTGTTTCCAAGAACGTTCTGTCTTGTGATGACACAACGCGGATAACACCAATAGTAGGAACGCGGGAACTAGAATCCATGATGTTCACGCACAGTTCAATTACCTCTATGAGCCTTTTTTACCGGGCTCGTCTTCAACCACCTGTGATAAGGCTTATCAACCATTTGAATCCTTCAACGATTATCTCACCAATTGCATATAGAATTCCAATAATCGCTGAAATGAACCAACTTATGTAAGGCCCAACAACCGGGCCTACATATGTGACCAGAATATTATATGTGAAAGGATAGTTAAGCCAATCATAGTTGAATCTTAGGAATGCTAACAATAGCACTGTTATTATGGTCAGGAAGAGCGCAATGTAATCGATTCCTCGTAGTTTAAGCTGTTTCCTAAATGTACGCTTCGCTGGATTATAAGTGAATGCTTTTGATTCAATAGTCCGAGATATGTCGATTCCTCGTAATACAGTAAGGTATATGCTAGGTACAATAATTGGGACATATGCTCGCATCTTCTTCAATGGATTTCGTATCTCAAACTTCGCTCCTCTGGATTTCTGGGCTTCAATAACTGTCCTGAACTGGTTGACCATCAATGGGACTGACGCAAATGCAATTCCTAATGAAACGGCAGCTTCTACGGGTAGTCTGAACTTCACAAGAGCAACTAGCAAGTCTGATACCGGCGTTACTAGTGTGATTAGTCTTGTTGTGACAATAAAGAATAGGAACCTTAGTCCGCTTGATGTCCCTATCAATGTCGTTCGAAATGTCACTGGCCCCCAAATGGTCCCAGGAATCAGGTAGAAATACACATAATCAGTTGGAAGAGGTGGTACTGTAAGATAGTTGACAACAAGGAAGAGGATGAAGGCGGGAGATGAAGGTTTGAGTACCCCAACTAGTTTGTCACGGGGGATTCCGGATGTTTTGTAGGTGATAAGGACAATAGCCATCATTAAACCAATTATGAATGGATCATATATTACAACTGTAAGGATGACTAAACCCAAGAAAATCGTGATTTTGGTCCTAGCATCAAGCCTGTGTAGAAGACTATCTCCAGGAACATACTCAAGTGCCATCTACTATCAGCCACCTCCAGTAATTTCTTTGAGGTAATCTACAGCCTCATCCGTGGTCAGGATATCTTGCTTGACATCGAATTTTTCGCTGAGTTTGATGAATAGCTGAGTGATACTTGGTGGTTGCAAGTGTGTCGAAGCTAGTAACTCAGTTTGAACAAATACATCCTTTGGTGCACCATCGAGAAGAATTTGCCCATCACTCATTATCACGCATCTCTCTGCGTACTCTGCAGCAAGACTCATATCATGCGTGATAACTACAATCGTTTTCCCTTTTTGATGCAATTCCTTCATCAAATTCATTATCTCTCGCCGCTTTTGAGGATCTTGCCCAGTGGTAGGCTCATCTACAATTATGACCCTTGGGTCGAGAGCTAATATACAGGAGATTACAACGCGCTGTCTGTCACCTTTGCTTAATGAGTATGGACGTTCTTCAAGTAAATCCTCGATATTCATCTGCGACGCGACCTCATTTATTCTCGCATCAATTTCCGTATCAGAAAGACCAAAGTTCTTGAGTCCAAAAGCTAATTCTTCATAAACTCTCTTCGAGAAAAGCTGTTGGTCCGGGTTTTGGAAGACATAACCTACCTCATCAATCAACTCATAGGTAGGAGTGGTGCGCGTGTTCTTATTACAAACGAGTATGTCACCCTCAGTGGGCTTTAGAAGTCCATTGAAGTGTTTCACAAGGGTTGTCTTGCCAGAACCATTCTGACCAAGAATCGCAACAAATTCGTTTTCAAATATATCGAGATCTACTCCTTTCAATGCTTCTGCGCCAGTTGGATAGGTGAATCTTAGATTTCTGACTGAAATTAAAGGCACCCCAGACCGAGGTTGATACTTGGATTCTGATTGCTCTTTTTCAGTTCCACGCGCTCGTTTGCTTACTCCTCTCTGTTCCAACATCTCAGAGAATACATTAATGCCTTCATTCAAGGTCATTGGCACCTTATTACTATTCAAGATACCAAGAGTTTTCAAACGATATGCTAGCAAAGCCATCTGTGGTGGCCAAAGACCCATCTCGTTGAGGAGTTCTGCTTTGTCACCAAGAATCTGACGAGGAGTTCCTGAAGCAACAATCTTTCCTTCGTCGAGTACAATTACTTTGTCAGCTGTATCAATGAGTTCTTCAAGTTTATGTTCTACAACAATAAAGGTCCTCTTTTGTTCGGTCGATATCTTATCAAGTAGGTTAAAGATTTGGATTGTACCAAAAGGATCAAGGTTTGATGTTGGCTCATCAAGAACGTAGATTTTTGGATTCAGTGCTATAATGCAAGCCAAGGCTACTGCTTGTTGTTGACCCCCAGATAATGCAAAGGGAGGTCTTTCTTTGAAATCACTTAATCGGACATAGTTAAGAGCTGAATCAGTTCTTTTATCAATCTCCTCAATTGGTAGGGCTATGTTTTCAAGTCCGAATGCAACTTCATCCTCGACTGAACCTGAAATGAGCTGACTAGCAGGATCTTGGAATAACAGACCGACTCGAGTAGCAAGATAGCCAACAAATGAATCCTTTGTGTCAATCCCATCAACAGTCACCGTTCCTGTTAATTCACCGCTATAGAAATGAGGAATAAGACCATTAAGCAAGTTGCAAAATGTAGTTTTACCAGCACCATTTCTTCCAGTTAGCAGGATGATTTCACCTTCATTGACGGTGATATTAATATCAGTGAGAACACGCTCTTCAGTCCCACTATACCTCCAGCTAACATTATCAATGAAAATTTTCGAGTCAGAAGATTCCAAGAGGATCATATCTCCTAAGCTGTTGCTTATCGGATATGTTCAGTTATTTATATGAATTGATTCATACGGTGAATCAATCTGCAAAATTAAAAAAAAAAGGGAACTAGCGTTCCCCTTTCATGTGAGTTTTTAGAACCATGCCTTCTTTCTGCCAAACCAAAGACAGACGATGAGGATAACGACAACTATAACCGATATTACTCCTTGGATAATGAGATTTACATCTGTGCCGCTACCAAAGATATCATTGAGTATTGGCAAAAGGATTCTGGCACCGAGGTTAGCAAAACCTCCGCTGACGATGTAGGTAACGATTACCATAATTACAAAAATAATAATTAAGGCAATGCACCAATATTGTGTCTTCTTTGATTCTTCTACCACGGAGCCTTTCCCTCCTTCCAACCAAATATGTCAGGCAGGGCTGCAATTACAGCACTGAATATCACTATCTGGAATATTCCATATAGCGTGTAGTACCATCCAAAAACGATTGGATATGTGGGATAGAATGGATAGAAGCCTAGCAATGAGTTCGCAAAGATGAATAGAGGTGCTTCTATAAAGAACTGCAATAGCCAAGTTATTATCCAAAAGAAGACCCAGCGTTTCTTGACATCTTGAATTCTAAGTACTACATATTTATAGACAAATGCCCAATAAATTCCTTTTACAGGTTGCAATATTAGATCCACTTGAGGAAGTCCCGAAGGAATACCTCGTGCTATCCCAACTATAATACCAACAATAGGTCCACCAGCCATTCCAGCTAGACATGGCATAAGTGCACCGGGACCTATAACGAGGGGTGGTACCATGGGAATAGCGATTCCAAGAGCACGAAATGCGAAGGCAGCGGCTCCAAAAGCTGCAGCCAATCCCATTTGTCTACTCGTAATGAGTGGTTTTCTTACTTCTCCCATCGCGATTACCATCCAAACGATAGTAAATGAATAATATGGATAGCGGAGATAAATCTCTTTTGGACATTTTTTTAGAGAGTATATTAGCTGATAGATGAAGCCATCATTCAATGAATATCTTTGATGAAACAAATTTGTGGATACGCATATATGGCTCGATGTTTATTCCAATGTCATGGCGAGGAAGACCTATAGAGATGCTCAAGGGTATCTTCGATTTATCGACTCTGGAAAACTTGTTCATAGATGGACTGCTGAGAGAAAGTTGGGTCGGAAACTACAGCCAGGAGAAGTAGTCCATCATCAAAATGCTATCAAAACTGACAACCGATATGGCAACCTCAGAGTATTCCATTCTCGCAAAGCTCATCATGCGTACCACATCAAGAGTGCTTGGACTAGAAGCAGGAAGAAACGGACTCTAAAACGTTGATTTTAATTATCAGTCAAGATGGATTCATCGTTTTATTTAAATATCGCAATTATTCGATTATTACAACCTAAGTCGCTTCGGGTGACTTCATGATAAAACTGGGTGACGGATATATGCCAGATGAATCATCTACTTCCAAAATTGAAATGCAAAATCAGTCCGGTGTGAAAAATGATCTTCCGGGAAAGGAACTTAGCACTTTCGAGAAATATTTGCCGTTGTGGATTGGTATTTGCATGATTTTGGGAATAATTTTGTCACTAATCGTTCCTGGAATTAGTGAGGCTATTAATTCTTGGCAGGTCGCAGGGATATCTGTCCCCATAGGCATTTGTCTTTTCTTGATGATGTATCCCGCGATGTTAAACATTAAAGCCTCCGAGCTAAAGAAGCTTGGAAGAAATCCAAAGCCAATCATCCTCACACTAGTTTCGAATTGGATAGTATCTCCAATTGTTGGGTTAGCATTGGCTCGTACAGTCCTTCCGGGAAATGAACAACTCATTGTAGCTGTAATTCTACTCTCATCGAGCCCATGCACAGCGATGGTATTGGTTTGGGGATATCTCGCTGAAGGTAATCAAGAACAGAATGTTGTTAACACTACACTAAACACGATAACAATTCTGATTCTATTTGCACCTTTGGTTGCACTGTTTACCGGAATCTCCAACATACCTATCGATCGTGTCTTACTTGTGATCTCAGTGATGGTTTTCATAGGGATCCCATTGATGTTAGGAGTAATTACACGAAGGTCACTTGTTAACTGGAAAGGCAAGGAGTGGTTTGAAACCAAATATCGTCCTGCAGTGGGTAACTTAGCTCTTTTAGCTCTTCTAACAACCTTGATAGTCCTCTTCTCACTAAATGGGATGGTAATGCTAGAAAATCCAGACTTGCTAATTCTTGTGTCTATACCCCTCTTGTTGGGTTTTGTCATTGTAGTGTTTTACAATCTCGTAATTACACGTTTTGCCAAGCTAGCATACAGGGAAGCTACAATCACTGTCATTATTGGATCCTCAAGTCATTTTGAGATAGCAATTGCTACAGCAATTTCAATATACGGAGTCGGATCAATTGCCGCACTTGGCACAACTATGGGCTTATTCTGGGAGGTGCCCATTATGCTTGGGCTTGTCTACCTCTCGAAGTACTTGCGAAAGAAAGATTTCTGGAAAGGCAAACCAATGTAATGAGGATTAACTAATGAATAAAACCAAATCAGATGAATGGAGAATCGAATTCCACAAAGCTCTAGGGAATTCAGTAAGACTTCAGATTGTTGATTTCCTCGCAGATGGTGAGCAGTGCCAGTGTGATATATTTCCTAAATTTGGACTTGCACAATCGACTGTTTCGGCTTATCTTACTAAAATGGTAAAAGCTGGAATCTTAAATTACAGAAAAGATGGAACTCGAAAGTTGTATAGTTTA
>JAEORI010000081.1 GCA_016840965.1 Candidatus Thorarchaeota archaeon
CGCAAGCAGTGATGAAGAACTCCAAGAATTCCTCAGCGGCAATATGGTATTTGGTGCTTCGCAGATGGTGACGCCCAACTTTGGTCGTGCCGCATGGTTGGGTCGTGCAGATGAAGGTAAGTTCTTCGAGAAAGTAGACGAGTACGTTGAACTATCGAAACAAGTCATCCTCGAAAAGAAGAAAGTGATGGACAAGTTGATTGCTAGCGGGAGTGTCCCATTCTACACACAGCCAAAGCCCAATGGCGAACCACTCATTGATATGAACAGACGAGAGTTCTTGCTTGGTACTGTTGGATTCGATGAGATGGTAGAGGTAATGACCGGGCAACATCTCCACGAGCAAGAAGGCACGAGGTTTGGGATCAAGGTTCTCAAGCATCTGAAAAAGAAAGCTGATGAATTCAAGGATGAAACAGGACTTCAGATTGGAGTGACACGTACTCCAGCTGAGAGTGCTGCAGGTCGTTTGGCCGCCAAGGATTACAGAGCATATCCTGGGATGAGAAAGTACCTGAAAGGTCAAGCGCCTAATGTTTACTATACCAACAGCACGACATTATATGTTGGAGCAGATTTGCCACTCAGTCAGCGTATCAAGAAGGAAGGTATGTTCCACCCCTTCATGGATGGCGGAGCGCTCACTCACATTTACCTCGGCGAGGCGAATCCAGATCCCAATGCCCTTTGGGAGTTGACAAAGAAGATTGCTAAAGAGACCCTGAACTCTTACTGGAGCTTCACAAAAGATGTTTTACAGTGCCCTCGCTGCACCTATCAGACGGGTATTGACTGGCGGAATGCGAGATTCGCGTCAATCGAAGACCTCTCCAAGATACCCTGTCCCAAGTGCGGGTTTGTGGGTGTTGAGGTGTTTAGTCGGATAACCGGGTACCTCCAAAGTTTGTCGAGCTTTAATCCTGCAAAGAAGCAGGAGTTCCTTGACCGACATAGATATGCCTTGTAGTTCTACTCAAAATCACCAATTGATGTTTTTCTACTCTTTGTCAGTTCTACTTCTTTATTCCTCTGATACTAAAACTCAAGAGCTCAATGCCAGAGAATCTCCATTAAGATGTAGTTCGATTCTATCACTGTAAGAACCAGCATCATGATAGGCATCATATTTCTCGATGAACATTGGAATTCCTGTTGTCACATCAATCCTCGCAGCCCATCCTATTGTAGAGTGCCATGAAATCCCCCAATACGAGAAGTAGAATTCGTCCCCCTCAGTACGTGCTATCCACCTATAGTCTGGTTCATACATTCTGAACTCTCCATCATATTCATCCGCATATAGAAAATCCAGTTCATTCCAAGAACCATTAGGAAATAACGCCATTGAGATAAGTGAATTAATGAACTGGTCTTCTTCAGATAGGGGGGTTCCATTATCAAAAAGACATGACACTTTCAATGGGTTAACAACATTAGTTATGAATGTCCCAGATGTGTATAATATGCATAACGATGGAATGCTCGTCACATTAGCTATGACTCTGGTGTTATTCAGATGTGCCCACTTAGCGGGTATGAACGCCCACGTCATATCACGTTCCACACTTGCAGTTATGTTGAAAGAAATGAGATCTCCTAGTCGGATTTCCCATTTAAGAGAAACAAATGATGCTGATTGTAATTGCGTAACAACCAGAACTCCAATTACGAGCACCAACACGAGAATCACAGCGTTTCTCCGAGATTTGGCCAAAATCCTCACCCTCTCGGATATTACATAGTCCTATCGTCTTAATACTTTGTCCAATAACGTATTGTGGTACTATCGAAACTAGTGGCAATGATATCAATAATAATCAATCCTGCAAAGAAGCAGGCGTTCCTTGATAGGCACAGACAGTGGCTCTAAGAGTGCAGCTCTGTCAAGGACTTGAAACTTTTTAACGCCTCACGAAGAAGTGAGAATGAGGTTGAGGGTTGGCTGAAGAGAAAGATTTGCCATGTCTTCACATAGTTCTGGATGCATCCAAGACAAAACGCTGTGACTGGTGTGGTTCACCTCAAAGTGATAGCTGGCTCTCTCACAAAGAGGGCACTTTTTGTTCAAACAGTTGTATCAAGGCTGCTAGTTCAGAAAACCGCTGGACGACAGCATTGATGACTGGTTTTTATGCCACAATCTTCATCTGGGCGTGGATTTGGCTTTTAGTTGAGTGTGCCTGGGTCCCCTTCAATTTTATTCTCGTGCTATTGGGATTTACAATTTTCTGTGTAGTCCCTCTGTCTGTGATGACAATAAATGAGTTTGCTAATCACAGATTCGCACGGGAGATACCAAAAGGGTCTCGAAGACACCTCGGAGTTTCACAGATTTCAATGCTGAGAAGAATCTCTGGTCCACTACAGTGTCCCAATTGTGATGGGAATGTAAACATGGACGAGATTGATGAGGATATGGTCTACACATGTAGATACTGCGGGGCTAGTGGATTAATCAAAATTGATTATCTCGAGTAATCAGATGGGCATTCTGTCGAAATATATGGAGTCCTCAAGCACTTGGAGATTTAGCTCCGCTAAAAAGCAGGAGTTCCTGGACAGACACAGGTATTCACTGTAGGATTTTTTCAAGGGGGTCCTTTAGCAATTTTTTCCAAGTACTTGTCGAAATCATCTCCCATCATTACTTCAACATACCAGGTAACACCAAGAGCTTCGGATTCATCAATCCATGAGTCTTTTTCAGGATCACCAGTAGATACCCCTATTATTACCATGTCAAAGTCCTTCATGGATCCTCGATGCATCTTGACATAGTTTGCTACATCGGAGTAATCATCCAATTCCATGTTTCCATCTATCCC
>JAEORI010000082.1 GCA_016840965.1 Candidatus Thorarchaeota archaeon
ATCATCAAGAGTGCAATAGTAGGCGGTGTTGAGTAGGATGCCCCTGATTGAATTTGCTGATTTCAGTTTCAAATACCTAGGAGCTGAAACGCTGGCATTAAGACGGGTCAATCTCAAAATCGAACAGGGTGAGTATCTAGTGCTTACTGGACCATCCGGTTGTGGAAAAACAGCTCTTTGCCGAGCAATCAATGGGCTAGTTCCACAGTTTCATCGTGGGTACATAGCAGGACATGTCTATGTTGATGGAATGGATACTCGAGAGCACAATGTTGCACAACTTGCATCGACTGCAGGACTCGTGTTTCAGCAACCTGAAAACCAATTAGTGACGCTGAACGTAGAACGCGAGATTGCCTTTGGTCCTGAGAATCTAGGCGTCGAAGCAAATGAGGTTCGTAGGAGAGTGGAAGAACTCATTGAGATGCTTGACCTTGAGCATCTGCGGGATAAACATCCCCATGAGATGTCAGGTGGTGAACAACAGAGAGTCGCAATTGCTGCAACTCTTGCTCTAAAGCCTAAGATACTTGTTGCAGATGAACCAACCTCAAACCTAGATCCACGAAGTGCAGAGAATATTCTTAATTTAGTGTCCGACTTGAACAAGAAACGTAATCTGACAGTGGTACTTGTTGAGCATCGATTGGATCTTGTTTCCAAGGATGCGTCTCGTGTCGTATTGATGGACCAAGGTTCTATCGTAGCGGACGGAGAGCCTCGTGATATTCTTACATTGGACCTTTGCCAAGAAATTGGAGTTGGAATACCAAAGGCAACCCATCTGTATAAGAGATTACGAGGTCGTGGAATTGCTCTGAGCTCAGTACCACTCACAGGAGAAGAACTAGCAAGATTAGTCCAGGAGGTCAGAAGTAGATGATCTTTCTGGAGAATGTTCATTTCGCATATGATGGCATCTATACTGCCCTTAACGGAATATCTCTTCAGATTGATGATGGTGAGAGCGTTGCGATAATGGGAAGCAATGGAGCTGGAAAGACAACTCTTGTTAAACACCTCAATGGACTTATCAGACCTGACAGTGGTAGGGTAGTTCTAGATGGCGTTGATACAAAGAACTACTCCGTTGCTGAGCTTGCACGAGAGATTGGCCTTGTCATGCAGAATCCGGACCACCAATTATTCCTTGATAGTGTCGAAAGAGAGATTCTCTTCAGTCTTGAAAATCTTGGATATGAAAGAGAAGAAGCAAAGGAGAGGTGTGACAAGACCTTAACCAATCTGGGTCTTGAAGGGCTCTCTGATCGTTCACCATTCACACTCTCGGGAGGAGAACGAAAACGAGTAGCTCTTGCTATGGTTCTTGCAACAGAACCCCGAGTACTATCATTAGATGAGCCCACAATTGGGCAAGATGCAAGGCAAAAGGAAAATCTTGCTAGAATGTTGAGCGAACTAAATAGTAAGGGAAAGACTGTGATTGTTGTGACTCATGACATCGAGTTTGTCATTGAAAACTTCCCACGAACTGTTGCTATGGCTAACGGTTTGATTGTTGCTGATGGCCCAACTAATTCTGTTCTGAGTAATGATAAAGTAATCGAGGAGTGTTCTCTGACTCGTCCACAACTGACCGAAACAGCACAACAACTACATAGCGTGTTCCCTGAAGTTCCTCAGAGAGTCACTCTGATGAATGACTTGGAAGAGATTGTGGTGAAGATTCTAGGAGGTGCATGAAATGTCATTTCTCGAGATATTCCAGTATACTCGCCAAGATTCGATAGTTCATCGTTTGGATCCACGTGCAAAGATGTTCATGGCTATTGCCCTTGCTATCATTTCATTACTCTTTTTGGATATCATCCCTCTCCTCATAATCATCATCTGTCTTGTCCCTATACTCGGAGCTGCAAAATCATTACGACGCTGGTCCAAAAGTATGCGAGGTCTATCCATCCTTCTCATTTTCATCATTGTATTCAATACCTTACTATCTACGGGCCCAAATCCTTTCTCTCACTCACTTGCATTGACAATTAGACTAGTAGCCTTGATGACCTCATTTTCCATATTCTTTCTAACAGTGCATCCTGAGGAATTATCACAGGCTTTGATTCAAATGCATGTGAGATTCGAATTTGCATTTGCTATGAGTATGGCAATGAGATACGTGCCAACTCTAGGACATGAAGCTTATGCCATAATGGATGCTCAAAAAGCCAGAGGCGTGGAACTAGACAAGGGTAATCTACTCAAGCGTATTCGCAACATTGTCCCTATTATTGTGCCATTGATTATCGTTTCAATAAGACGTGCTCTCTCAATTGCTGAGAGTATGGAATCAAGAGGGTTCGGAGCGAGCGCGAATAGAACATACATGTACACTCTTTCTTTTAGGAAGAGGGACTGGGGCGTAGTCATTTTGTCGCTTTTTGCACTTGTTCTTGTGATTTATGTTCGCCTGTTCATCACACTACCAAACTGGATGCTTTGGCAATTACCGTTCTAAATATCCAATCCTTCATTAGGAAACTCTTGTATTGGAAAATTGAATTGATTAGCCCTGATAGAATCAAGAACTTGAACCGAAATGAGGTTCAAAATGGAAAATATGTTCTCTATTGGATGCAAGCATCGCAGAGAACTGAATTTAATCATGCACTAGAATATGCAATCGATCAATCCAATAAATACAATCAGCCTATTGTGACAGTTTTCTGCTTGCTTGATGAATATCCAAGTGCCAACATCTCACACTATCGTTTCATGCTTGAAGGTCTACAAGAAGTAAATGAATCACTAAAGAAAAGAGGAATTGAGTTTGCAGTTCGCCAGGCGGCTCCGACAAAAACAATACCAGAGCTCAGTGAAGATGCTTCGCTCGTCGTTGTTGATACAGATTATCAGAGAAATCAGAGAAAGTGGAGGAAACTGGTGGCTGAATCTATAGATTGTCCTCTTGTCCGTGTTGAGTCTAATGTTGTAATTCCAATTGAAACTGTTTCTCAGAAGGAGGAATATTCAGCTGGAACAATCCGACCAAAAATCAAGAGATTGATTGATACTTATCTAGTCCCGGTAAGAAAGCGAAGAGTACGAAATACTTCTCATTCAGCAAGTTTCGGAAGTATTGATCTTTCAGATTTGAATTATATATTATCAGGAATTAAGTACAAGAATCAGCAGGCTCAGAATATTCGATTTGAAGGAGGAACAAACTCAGCCAAAAGGTTGCTCAAATCATTCATCCACAATGACTTAGCTGTTTTTGACACACTAAGAAATGATCCAGCTATTGATAGACTTTCTAATATGAGTCCGTTCCTTCATTTCGGACAAATATCTCCATTGTATATTGCACTAGAACTATTGAAATCACATAATCCAGGATTGGAAACCTACCTCGAAGAACTCATAGTTCGAAGGGAACTCAGTATGAACTTTGTTTACTTCAACAAAAATTATGACAACATAGAGTGTCTACCGAATTGGGCAAAGGAAACCCTTGATTTTCATGCAATAGATCCCAGAGAATACATCTACTCTTTGAACGAACTTGAACAGGCGAAAACACATGATACCTATTGGAACGCTGCACAGAAAGAGATGACAACCTTTGGCAAAATGCATGGTTACATGAGGATGTACTGGGGAAAGAAAATCATCGAATGGAGTGACTCTCCCGAGGAAGCATACCACACGTGTATCCATCTAAATGATCGCTATGAGCTTGATGGTAGAGACCCAAATGGGTATACAGGTGTAGCTTGGTGTTTTGGAAAGCATGACAGAGCTTGGAAAGAGCGAGAAATCTTTGGCAAGGTTCGATACATGAATGCAAATGGGCTTAGGAGAAAATTCGATATTGAGAAATATGTGCAAAGAGTCAATGAATAGAACCTTTCTTCCTCGAATAGCTACACGCTGAGAGAATTTATCAATCAAAGATACAGATAACTTACATCATAGGAGTGATTTTGCTGTGTCTGTCAAGTTGTCAAAGAGGAATCAATACACGATAAAGGACCTCCTTAGCGATCTGAAAAAGAT
>JAEORI010000014.1 GCA_016840965.1 Candidatus Thorarchaeota archaeon
GCCTGACGTGGGAAATGAACCCGCTTGGTATGTTGTACCTCTCGCCTCTGATAACACTTGGCCAGAGTATATACCATCTGTTGTTCCAATCCCAGCAACAAAAGTAGGTGAAAATCACTATCGTTTTGGTATGCATTATTACAATCTAACTTGTAGAGTAGTGGATGCCAATACGCCTGGTGGTTTTTGGGCTTCACTCATCTTCCCTATCTTGAATGTTGTAATCAGTGAACTCACAATTCAGTATGACATAACAATTGATGAAACTGGTCAAGTACACGCTGAAACATTATACACGCTTGGACAAGTACTAAAGTTGAAACTATGGGGTGTAGAACTGCCACCAACAGATGTAATTGGTGACCTGTTTGAAGTCTCAGCTGTTCACTATCTATCAATATTTACATCTCAATACACAGTCACTCGAGCAACCTCGGGTAACACTATTAATCCCCCAACATCAACTGAATTGCTTGATGAAGATATTAGCATCAAAGTCGGTGATAATGAACGTGCTTTCGACATCGGTCTTGGAAGGCAATATTCACTGATTAACGAAACCACAGATCCTTGGACGACTGTTTCGAATGATGAAACTGCACTCAATTGTCTACTAGGCGCCCGATTGAGTGACCTATTTCTAGTAGCTTGGCAAGCACCTCTCTCTGCATGGTTATTTGCCCACATGGCTTATGGCTTGTCAGAGAAACTAAGATCCGATTACGCCACTGTTGGAGCTATGGTTTCTGCAACGATTGCAGGGACTGCATTCCATAATAGTGACTGGTGGTACGCCGTTACATTCCCTGAATGGGATGGTCTGCGAATCCAACAAGATCCTGTATATACAGCTTATACCAATTTGTACACAGAACCCAGTAATGCTGGCGGAGTCCTTGTCATAATTCTTGTCGTTGGTGTTATTGCTGTAGTGTGGCTAGTTCGTCGACGAAGTTAATATAGTAATTAAATCCCTGGATTCCTATGGTGGAACTCCAGGGTTTTCTCTTTCTTTTCAAACATCGGGTTATTTAAGAGAAGCATAGAAACATAGCTGTTAGAGGACCTGATATTGCTGTATGAAAGACTCTGCCGATTTAGTGAACGAATCGCAGCGCGCACAACCCAATCTACTCACGATAGGGAGCTACAAAGAGCAGTAAAGTTCCTTGCACCTATAATGGATATTTCAGTCAAAGGCGTGAAAGCGGCTGCAAATCTTTTGTCAGTCCTCATTCTTGTTTCCGTGGTTTTTCTACTCACTTTTTTTGAACTAAACCTCGTCATTGTTGCACCTCTCGCAGGAATGGCAGGTATAGTCACCTATTACATACTTGCCTCCTATCCCATATCAATAATGAACAGTTACAAACTTGGACTCTCTGAAGAAGCAGATTTAGTGTTTGAGCAGTTCATTCTGGTATTCCAATCAGGAGGAACCATCTTTGATGCGATTGAGATGGTAGCTCAATCTGATCATCCCTATCTTTCACTTGCATTCAGACAGATGATTGCTGAAATAAATGAAGGAACCCCTCCAGAAACCTGTTTGATGGAGTTTGCCAAAGCTCAACCATCTGACGACATTCGAAGATACTTCACTGCAGTAGTTTCATCCTTGGAGCGGAAGACCAACCTGATCGATATGCTCTCTGGAGAGTCTTTCGAAGCTGACTTAGCTTTACGCCAAAAAAATCTAGAATTGGAAAGCAGGTTGTTGATTGTAGCAGCACTAGTTACCTATCTGCCCATAATGTTTACATTGGCAGTTTCACTCGCAGGATTTGCTACAAGTATATTGATAGTCCTTGTAGCACCGGCATTCATCTTGATGAATGCTTTATTGAAGAGTCGATTTTCAAGGCAATTTTCTGCTTATTTTGATAGGCCTCGAGAAACCTCGATTATGGCTCCCTCACAGAAGCAAATAATTTCCGAGTATGATGCGTTTCTAAATTTCCTTATCCTACTTGGAGAGCGTCTGCGATCTGGTGATACACTCGAAGTATCTTTGGACTCTATTCGTGATGACTTAGAGCCTGAGATACAGAAACTTGTTGAAATTGCGATTGTCGCTGTATATCACGAAAATGCTAGTATTACGGAAGCATTAGCTCGCGCATCAGAAGCGGCTCTGGGACAGAGAGTGTCTCAAATGTTGAACATGATTGCCATCATGTGCGAAACCTCTGCCCAAGCTGCTGGAGAACGAATATCAAGAATAGCAGCTCGTCTTGTTAAACGATCTTCTGTGGCAAAGGAAAGGGATTCTATTATCGCTGCTCAAAGAATGAAGGTATATTTACTAACTATCACAAGCGCTGCTGTTTTAGGGATGCTTGCTTCACTTTCACCTTTCCTCTTCATCGGTTCGCTCCTCTCTCAAGGACCAACTTGGACTCCCGGAAACATAACAATCATTGATATTTTGCCATTGCTTGTCACTCTTGGAATTACAACACTATCCACCGGATATCAGAATACAAGGATGGTTGGTGGGCCTCGACCAGTTTTAATAGGACTTGTGTGCGAGCTTTTATTTTGGATAGCTTTTGGTTTATCGTCCATAATGATGGGTTTTGGAGGATGAGGAATAATTTATTTGCCCAGATGCCTATTGCCGACATAGTTAGGATGAGGTGTAAATATGCTTCAAATCCCATTTCTTGATTGGACACTAGAAGAAATCATGCTCTTCTTCCAGGATGACTGGATACTAGCATGGACGCTAATTCTTTCTGGAGGCCTCCTTGCCGTATGGCTATTGGAGAATATCACAGACCCAATTCCACTGCTGGGTACCATCTTTGATGGACTCGTTGCTGTAGGAACCTACATTGGCTTCTTTGTTGGAATCCTTGACATATTCGTTGGATATGTTGTTTGGACTGCACAACCAGCAGCAACTATAGTCGCAGGTGTTCTCCTACTTATGGGATTCTCATTAGTAATGAGGGTCCTTTCGAAATTCCCACTGGCTTTGGTGTTTGCTCTAGCAGTTGCAGTCTTTGGAGCTGCAACAATTTACACATTCTTGATTCCATATGCGAATCCATCTATTCCTGTTATCGGTGATGCTGCTGTTTGGCTCACCTCCGGTAAGGGCTTACTAGTAATTGGATTCATAATATTCTGCGTGGCTTACGTCATTGGTGGGCTGATAATCAAACTTATTCAGCTCATTGGCAAAGTCTTCGCATCAGTACCAGTGAGTGTTCTTGTTGGGCTTGCGGCAATAGCAGTTGGAGTTATTGTAATCTTAAATCCAGCACTACTTGGATTAGTTCCTTGGACATGAGTGTAGAGGGGTGCTTCACCCCTCTTTCCTTGTTTTTAATTCATCTTGGTTTCCGTATCTCGCGAAAATAGAGGAATTTGAGATCTTTATCTGAATAGAATTTTGCTGCCGCATCGATTGCTCTTTTGGCTTCAATTATTCCATCGTACCATTCCGAAACGTAGAATTTCTTGCTAAGTTCATGCTGAGTATCTGCAAGAGTGAAGCCTTCGGGTAGCTCAAACCCATCTGGAACAAGTAGAGCCACTCTAAATTGTGATAAACCGCTTTTAGATTCCAACCAGAGCTCGCAATATGTCATGAATGGTCCATTGGGGTCAGTATTTTCGTCGATTAAGGTTTGCCTGTGGGAACCTATGATATTGCCCAAAGGGTTCTTATAGTAGCATTACATCACTTCTAGTAGTGTATATTTGTTCATAGGAGAAAGAACCGGGTTTACGATAGGAGGCACTGTATATGTCATCAGATGATTCTGACAAGAAAAAGATCATCAGTGTCACAATGAGCCAATCATTGGTCAATCGGATTGATGATCTTGTGCAGGAGAGGGTAGGGCGTTCCCGGGCTCAGCTCATAGAGGATGCAGTCCGATGGTTTTTGGATTTCACAGTCCACAAATGGAATGAGCGAGGTGTCTATGTCAGCTCATTTAGAGCAGTCTTCGAGTCTGAAACACTCTCATCTTTGTTCTTCTCTAAATTTACGCCAACCGATCAGTATGAATTTGGAGAAACTGCTGGTAGCCAATCTCCAATTGCTGATGTTGTACGTCTATTTTATGGGAGTGATCCAACGCATGAGGAAAGCCGTGAGTTGGTTCTAAGGCTTCTCCAAGAAAATGGATGGGGCTCGATTACTCTGAATGACGATCTAATTGTTATTGGAAGTCCGTTCTATCCAGCTCCTTTCATCCGAGGGTACCTTGAATCTTTACTCAAAGTGAAGCTGGATGTAGTAGAAACTACATCTAAGGAGAATGTAGCTTTACGAATCAAATAAAGCTGACATTGTATATTATATGACTCCCAATCATGAAAAAAATGTATCTACCATTCTTGGCCAATCTCAAGTATCTCGAATTCACTCTCGTATAAGCCTGGAATGCTCTCAATGGTCGTTCTAATTGTGCTTTGCTTATCTTTAATATTATCAGCTGAAAAATAGACTTCATAGATACAACGATTTTGTTCAAAGCAGAATCCTGTCGTGAACAGGACTTTAAGATCATGTTGCTTGAAAAGTTGAGTCATTGTTTGCATCAGCGCTGGATTGACTTTCTCGACTTCAAGCCTTACTCGAGCTCCGCCTTCTTTAGTCATAGGGATAAGACGAATTTCCCCTGACCTTTCGAAGTAGATTACCATCGCCGCCTTCATATCTTTTAGTTCAGGATTCTTGAAGAAATCTTCTGGAAGGCGAATCTCCCTCTTCTTATGTACGTCCGCAATCATTCCCTTTGTGATACCGGCCAAGCATATCGCCTCTTACCTGTATTATTGCTTGAAGGTTTTATCGGTATTTGAGTCTTTAGCGAGTGTCGCTAAAGAGTAATCTCGTAAAAGCGTGCACGTGTAGGAGTCTTTCAAATCATTAAAAACATTGTCAGAAAGCCATAAATCGCACCATTTCACGAATTTTCGAGTCAATATTGGAGGAACACACACATGGCGAAAGAAGGTGGAATATACGTTTGTGATATATGTCAACAAGTTATTTTGGTACAGAAATCTGGAGTAGGAACTCTAGTTTGTTGCAACCAACCTATGAGACTTTATGAAGGCGATTAAGATCAATTAACATTTCAGACTCTAAATATTATACTTCAAGAAATGGTAGTGAACCATTTTTTGTAAACTGACATACTATTTTCACACTTGACAATGTTTATATTGATTCTAGAGGGGCGAAGCCAACGCTTCTTGGGGTGCATTAGTAATGATAGAGCTACCTAGTAACGTAATCCGGACAAGAAGTCTCCTTAATTTGAGATCTTTTCCTGTCAATGAGGTTTTTGAATATGATGACAAATATACGATGTATCCAACTAGAGAAGTTCAGGGAGAAACCCAAAAGTATGTTATTTGGATTCTAAAGGAATCGAAAGTTATTGGAGTTGCTACAATAAAGGATCTTGCTCGCGAGATGGAAGAAACTGAATCGAAACGAGGTATGCTCGTCGGAGGACTTAGATTCACTCCTGCTGCAAAGAAGATGGCCAAAACTTCACGAGTTGAACTTATTGAGGGTGGATATGCGTCATTCGAGCTCTTTGAGCATGAATTAGTACCCACACATACCATTGCACGAGATGACGAGCTTAAACTTGTTCTCAATTATTACGGTATTGAAAAGAATCAACTTCCTAGAATCCATAGAGATGACCCCGCAGTCAAAGTATTAGGTGCACGACCAGGTCAGGTCATTCGAATTGAGCGTAATAGTCCAACAGCTGGTCAGAGCTATTACTATCGCCTAGTAGTTGACTCAACTAGTTAAGCTTCAAACCGTGGCAAAATTCAATTCTTTGATAATGTTTATATCAAAGGCTTTGAATCGGGTCATCATCACGGGTGTTTTCTAAATTGTCTGATTTACCTGAAATACCAGCCATTGTTATGAAGACTAGAGCACTACTTGCACTCAGAGGTTTTACAACTACTGAGCTTCTCGAATATGATGATCGGTATGTGCTTCATCCAACAAGACGAGTGAAGGATGTTTTGCGTAAGTATGTTGTCTGGATTTTAAAGGAGCAGAAGGTTATCGGTGTCGCATTGGTGAGAGAAGTTGTCAAAGAAATGGAAGAAACCGAGTCTCAAAGAGGCATGCTTGTTGGCGGCTCTCGGTTCACTCCTGCATCTAACAAATACGCAAAAGTTTCCAAAGTTGAACTGGTGGAAGGTCATTATGCTTCATTTGATCTTTTTGGACATGAAATGGTGCCATCTCATATTATAGCTGAAGAGGCGGAGATTCAATTAGTTCTTGAGCATTATGGCATCAAGAAAACACATTTACCAAGAATCCAAAGTAGAGACCCCGCAGCCCGTGTCTTGGGTGCTCGACCTGGTCAAGTGATTCGCGTGGAACGGTTGAGTCCTACTGCTGGACTATCGTATTATTACCGGTTGGTAGTTGACTCCTAATTCTAGATTGCAGCCAGTCCCATCGCAAATGCAGCTAGAAAAATTACCAAGCATGTGATGAGTGGCAATGTAATATTATCAGTTCCTTTGGGACTAACAAATTCCACTAGTGTTGCAGTAGTTGCTCCAACCAGTGCTAGCACAATCATTTCGAACCAGAGAATATTTCCTCCTACTATAAATACAGGGTTAGCCAAACTGAATATTCCGAACCACCAGAATGCCAACAGAGAACCAAAGAATCCGAATATAAAAACTGCAAGTGTACCTGGTACACTCCGGTTTGATCCAAAGATGACTCTAGTTGTCGTACGACCATATTTCATACCAATTGGAGCACTCATTCCATCACCAAACATCATGATGTGAATTGCGGCTGCTGGAATGAAATAGAGTTCGTGATAACCAGTAAATGTGAAGATTCCAGTGAGTATTGTTATTGAAACTGCATACCAGAAAGGCCCTCTAACACTATTATGTTCTAAATCCTCAGGCCGCGCCATTGCAGCAAAGAATCCACTGAATCTTTCAGTATTTGCTAGAGCAAGCATAATAACAAATGTTAGCGCAACAAGGGTAGCTACCCAAGGATGAGGGTAGTAGGGCACAGTCCAGATTGCAGCGCCAGCGAAGAGATGCACAATTCGTCTTGTCACCTCTGAACCAAGATTACGTTTCTTTCTTGTTATGTCTGCTACTGTTAGAATTATTACAGCATAAAACACAGCGATGAAGTAAACAATAATATCCTCAAGGACAATCGAGAACTCCACTTGCATGACAGTTCCACTCTATGAAGAGTCGAGCAAAACAAGTGAATATATCTATCGGCATGTGTTACTTTGCTTTTCCACTGGTTTAGAAGTAATTCCTGTGGCTTTCTCTAAACTTGAGATTGCTTCTTCAAGAAGCATCTTCAATTCACTAGCATTATTTCCCCGAGCTGAAATCCATACCCGGATTCCTTTTGATGTTCCATATGGCTTTGGTAGTGACTTGATATAGACACTTGGAATCTTCTTCATTACGAAATCGATTGCAGGTGCAAACACAGATTCATCTCTCATTTCAAATTCTACAATCTGTTCATGGAATTTTTGAATGACATTTTCCTCTATCCAAGGAATAACAGAATCTTCGAAGATGAATTTCAGCTCAGCAGGAACTCCAGGGAGACAAAAAATGGTGACATTTTCATCCTGAATCATTACACCAGGTGCGCCTCCCACACGATTGTCAAGTGGTGAAGATCTATCTGGGAGTTGAGCCATCTTTCTTCTAAATTCAGTGAAATCTGGGGCTGCGACAATCCCTTTTTCATATAGTGTCTTATATTGACGCTTAATGATTTTTGCAGCATCTTGATTTTCGACGATTTTCCTTCCAAGGGCTTTTGCTATAGCCGCCAATGTCATGTCGTCGTGAGTTGGACCTAAACCTCCAGAAGTAACGATCACATTACAGGACTCCCGAAGGAATCTCAAAGCATTTCCAATTTCATCTATTTCATCTCGTACCGACACGAGTCTTCTGATTTGTGCTCCTAATGCAACTAGTTTGGTCTCCATCCAGTTTGAGTTCGTGTCAAGTACAATACCATCTAGGACTTCATTACCAATTGCCATTATACCTACAATAAGTGCTCCATCAATTGAATTCTTACTAGTCACATGATCACATCCTCGATTCAAAGTTTCAACTCAACATCAAGACATCTTGACATCTCTCTAAGAGTATTCAGTCGCTGTTGAGCAAGCTTCATCCCTCGTTCCGTCACCATACATTTTGTTATATCTGATGCAAGAGGAAGAAAGTTTCTGAGACTCTCCGCTATCTGTACCATACTTTTTCCGGGTTCAATTCGAACACCATTTAGGATATATTGTATAAGCCCAATCATCCCAAGTTTAAGGATTTTATCTGCCTCCCAAAGAACTTGAGCCTCAATCGGTTCAAGTGCTTCTTTGATCGTCAATCCAACATGCTTCTTTATTGTATCTGAAACCTTAGCTATTATCTCAATATCTACACCCTCTGCTGAAAGGATGTCTTCAGCCAGCCTGGCACTCGCAACTCCGTGCTGCTGTGCGGAAATGCCCCCAATTCCAGGTTTTGCCAAGTCGTGTAACCATGACGCCAATATAACGACATCCATATTCGCATTAGTTCCATCTGCGATATACTTGGCAAGATCAACCACTTCTTTGATATGGTCAAATCGATAGTTGTAGAGTGGAGCTACCTGTTTTTCAGCAGCAGTTTTCCATTCATCAATTGCCGCCTTTTTAGTTGAAGACTCAACAATCATCATTAGATTGTGCTCAATATTCTCCTTCATCTTGGGTCAACGAGAAACATGAAAGCTGTGGTGCTTAAGAATTGTATCAATGAGAATACCGATTTTTTGAATTCAGATCAGTATCGAATCATCACGTTGCTAGAAGTTTACTAATATGTGTTGCAGCCAAGTTCTTGTCTGTAACATATTTAGTGAAAGTTTTCTTCTTTGCTTCTTCCATACAGGTCATTAAATTGTTCAGATCTTTGCACCAAATCAAATGACCACGAGATGCCATCTCACGAATTAGTTGAGCTTGGTGACCTTCCATGAGTGTTGTGTTCTCCACCACAACAAGTTTGAGCCCACGAGTAACACATTCCATAGTTGTGCCAGCACCACCAGTGCTCACAACAACAGAGGCTTTTCGATATGCCTTACTAAGACTCTTTAGATACCGGAAGTATCTGAAATGTTTTGGAATATACATACCTCTACCTATCTGTCCAACAACTTGCTCTTCTAGCTCACCACTCTCCACCAATTCATCAATTTTCGAAATTAGAGGGTCATAATGAGCTGTTCCAACGGTAACAAAAATCATAGTAATTGACCTCCGTAGACCGCACCAGGAGTTTTTTCTGCGAGCTCTTTCCACTGAACCATAAAGAGGCTTACTCTTCCAAGAAGTAAACGTCCAGTCTTTGAAAGTGACTCAACACGTGACATACTTTCTATGAATACAGTTGGTATACCAAGTGCCCTAGCAGAATAGAATATTGGGACTGTCATTCCTGTTCCACAACTAACTATCAAGTTCGGTCGAAGTACAAGTAGATAGATGAATGAAAGGAAGAGCGTGAGAATTGTACGAATCGCAGACATCAAGCGAGAATCTTGAGGCAACAACCTAGGCGCAAGAACACGAAATACTCTCCCCTTTAGACGAATCTGCTTTAGCGTCAATCTATCGAGAAGTCCGGTGATGTAAATATATTGAAAATCTTCCCCCAAGGAATCTACTAAGGCAAAAGTCTGTGCAGTGTGGCCTCCTCTACCCAACACAACTGCTATCTTCTTCAATGGTGCACCTCAAATGATGACTCATTCAACTTACTGATAAAGAGTTTCCCTAGTATGTAGCGTTAAGTAATTCTGCTTGAAGTGTATCCAAGTCTAGATCAAAAGCGCTGATCCATTTTAGAGGATGTTAGCTTTGTTCACTCAATTAGGTGTTATTCATCTTTTTCATTTGAGAATGGTTTGAATGAATTAGAGGAGTAAATGAAAATCCATAAGTAGGATTCCACACGTTGTTTGAAGCTAGGTGGACAGAATGCCAAGAAGCAATCCCAAAAAAGGAAAGAATGTGTTCATAGCTGATACAGCAGTAATCTATCACGATGTAGAGATAGGGGATAACTGTAGAATCTTTGACTTTGTTGTCTTAAGAGAAGGGACTCGTCTAGGTAGAAATACCACAATAGGGAATGGAGTCTGCGGCGAGTTTGATGTCAAGATTGGAAATGACTGCAGTATTAGTACACAGTCACACTTAACCGGTGGTATTGTTATTGAAGACCGAGTGTTTTTTGGCCCGAATGTTACCACAACTAACACTAGAAAGATCAGCTTTGGTAGAGCATATGATGTTGTGACCGATGCTCCAGTCATTAAATATGGTGCTAGGATTGGAGGTGGTGCGACAATTCTTGCAGGAGTAACGATTGGAGAACAAGCAATGATTGGAGCTGGAGCTGTAGTTACAAAGGATGTTCCAGCTAAAGAGGTCTGGGTAGGGAATCCAGCTCGGAAACTCCGTGATGTTCCAGAAGATGAATTGTTGCCTGAGTGATTAGAGCTGGCTGATGACAGCTTTATTCATTCCTATGAATCCTCTCAACGTTGGCGTACATTATGTTCTTCATGTCTTGTGATGAGATTTTCACATCCTCTCTCTCCCAAACTTGTTGCATTGCGTATTTTAGAACATGGTATTCATGAAATGGGGTGTCGGTCCCAAAAAGAATACGTTCCGAGCCAACAACATTGATTGCTCTAGCTATGAGTCTTGATACATCAATCGAAGATGTGTCAAGATAGAAGTTATCAAAGTCATCAGTATTTTCTATCATCTCTAGGGCACGACTGACAAGAGGCGGAGAAACTCCACCAAGGTGTGCAGCGATGATTGTGATGTTCTTTTTCTTGTATGCTTCAATACAATATTCAATTCTACTTTTGACATTCCTTCCACAATGGACTACAAGTGGCAAGCCAGTATCTTCTGCAAGATCGAGTACAGCGTGAGCTTTGTCTACTTCTAATTGGGAAACTGATGGATGATATTTAATACCTGCTACATCGTATGTTTTGACTATTTCAGTGTCTACTTCATTTGCATGCGGCCAGTAGAAGCCCCAAACCTGTTTGTTCAAACTGAACGCTTTTAGTTGTTTGAAAAAATGATGGTTGATTTGGCGAGAGTCATCATAATTCTCCATCGCTGGCATGAGCTGAACCCTAGATACCACTCCAAGATACTTAGTTAGATCCTCCCATGTGAATGTCATATCTCTCCCAAAGAGTTCTTTGTCCTCAATAATATGCATGTGCGCGTCAATGACTTTCATTTAACTAATAGCCTCCTGTATTTGATAGGATAGTAATCATTCCTTGAGTTTTATTGGTGGCATTGAATTTAGATTACCTTGATACTGCTAATACATTAAACATATCAGGATTTGTCAATGTGCGTTTCAACAAATACCCTCCTTAAACCTTTACGCTGCTTTTTTTAATTCCTTGGTACCTGAAGTATCGTTAAAATCGTATCAGTCGATTTGATATCATGCTTGCATTCATAAGCATCATCACAGTGATGAGTATAACATTTGGTGCTGAGAAAAATGGAACAATATGTCCTCGCTACAAAATTTTTCAACGAGCGAGAGCAACTTCCAGTATTCATTGCTAACATAGCAGAACAATCAGTGAA
>JAEORI010000083.1 GCA_016840965.1 Candidatus Thorarchaeota archaeon
AGCCCAACCCCATGCTTCATGTACACCGGGTCGTCTTGGTTCTTGACTCTATAGAAACCCTGTCTTCTCAGCATTCTACTGAACATCATCATTTGTGTCGTATCCTCCCGGCGATAGACTAGAACAAAGTACACGCTAGCTCAAATATAAAGGAATAGGGTTTCAATAGTAAACGCAAGAATTTCGCGCCATATACCATTCTATGGAAGCTTCCTAAAATGAAACAAATAATTATTATACCAATCAAATATTGCACAAATAATAAAAAAATGGCAAATATTCTGCAAAAAAGAGCTAGTATATATTCCATTTAGCTTCCAGATTATTTAATTGGCGCGGAATAGCTCAACGTTTACAACTATAATAAAAATAGAATCTGGGAAGCTTTCTCAACGTTTACAATTAAGAATAAGCAGCGTGTACAAAATGGATAAACAGCCCGTATGACCCCGAGATGAGACACATTGAGACATATTTCTCTGAGACAACGAGTTTATCTTTGAATTTACTAGCTGACAATACTACATGCGCATGGTAATTATCCGCTAAGTATACGCCGCTCCTTTCGAAATCTTCAATTGAGGTAATCAATTTCAAAATCCCTTTCTAATTCCTTAGCAATCAGAGGGAACGATGAGGGCAGGGGAGCTATGACTTTTGGTTTTACAAATAAGGCAATAACTGATACACGAACTCAGTCAAAATTCAGGAATAGATTTACCAGATTTCCTTTTCATCACAAACAGAATAGCCGCAAAACCTGTACCTAGAGCAGCTCCTCCTATCACAATCAGCTCGATACCCAATGGTTCTTCGGATACGGTGATGTCTTTTGTAGTTGTAGTAGGTATAGTGTTCGTAGTAGGTGTAGTAGCTGTGGAGGGTGCGTGTGTTAACAGATTCAAGTAGATGACATCCCCCGCGAGCGTCATAGACAACTGCTCATCAGCAGGACGTTCAAAATGCCAATTCCCTGGATACCCGGTTTGATTCCAACCCAGTAACTGCACATTTAGTACACCAGTTTCCCATGACTGAGACACAGATACAGATCCGCCTAGAGTTGGAGGATTGCTGACATCTACATAGAGGGTTTCCGCACCTTGGATTGATACGTGGAAATCACAATCGGTCACATTGATATTAGGACCCATGAGTAGATAGACATCGCCACGGACACCTCCTTCGCCGTAGTCGTGATGTGTGAATCTCCCATCGCCAAGTTTAGCACCACCAGCGTAGAGAATCGCTGTTGACATATTTCGCCCGCTCATGACAATTTGATAGATACAAGAAGTGGATAGGATGATTTCCATGCTTTTGATTCGAACATATGCATCGTTCACAAAACGAATTTGAGTAGATGTATCAACCCAGGAAAAGTCAACACCATTCGTCATCGGTTCGTAGAACACAAGATCTGCAGTGTACATGAAAGATGAATCAGTTGTGAATGTATATGAAGCTTCGAAATCTTCGATATGTGTCATAATGATGTCAAGATCAGTATCTGTGGGATTGAAAACTCTCTCAAAGTGATACACGTTCATAGGTACTAAATAATTAGCAGATTGAACAAAGGAGGAAGCAGACACACCTCCAATCCCAAAAAGAAACAATACACATAATCCTAATGCAACTAATTTGCAGCCCATAACCCTCACCGACATACCTTAGACATTTTCTCTGAAATCGTGTATTAGAATATTCCGATGCTTGAGAATTACAACTAAATGAAAGAACAAGGAGCCAAAGACAATCCTTAAAATGCGTCCAATATGAATCGGCACCTAAGGCGAAATAAACATGGACTTGTGGAGTGATTTTCTGCAGACAGTGGCCAACATACTTGCACCAGTGGCAGTTATGCCTGGAGCAACAGTATTCATCATGCTCGTGTCTATTGGCCTTGCAATCCTGTCAATTTGGGCAACGAGAAGGTTTACTGACATGGAGAAAATGCAAGCAGATATGGCGGAGGTAAAAGCATGGCAGGAACGATTCAAAAGTGCAAGACAAACAATGGACCCCATCGAACTCCAACAAGTCATGGATGATCAGGGAAGAATCATGCGACTCAATAGTGCAATGATGTCCCAGAGGATGAAGCCTATGTGTATGTTCTACATCCCATTGATTATAGTCTTTGGAATTCTTAATTTCTTGTTTCAGGGAAATCCAGTAGCAATCATACCATTCAACATTCAGAAAACCCTACCGTTTCTAGAAGGATGGATTGGCACTAATATTGAAGGAAGTGGATTCGGACTTTTCTTCTGGTCATGGTACTTCTTTGTAAGTCTAGGTCTAGGCAATCTAATACGGAGACCCTTTGGTCTTTCTATGACAACCTAACAGGCAACGCTATCTATGAGGGCGGTTTTGTGCCAAAAAGGACACATAGGTTACGTGTTTCAGCTCCTTTTTATTCAAAGGAAAGAACTACATTATGGTGGTTCCCACGGGAGCAATGGCGATATTTGGCTTCGGGAACATGAGAGAGGATGCAACTCTAGTTCTCAGTAACATCCCAAGTGGTCTTTCTTCCAGGTTGCATCCTTTCTCCGCATTTTGAGTTTCTTCAGGAACGATTTTAACTACATTGCATAATTCATTATGATATGAGCTCGAAAGCGGCAGATGTCTATTTTGGATCAGTAATACCAGGAAACACAGCAGAGTGGGCTGCATTTGCAGCTAAAGTTGATGAAGTCATCAAGAGACTTGACTTCTCAACAATCAAGAAGAAGGATAAGGTAGCTATCAAAATGCACCTTGGATTTCGAGACGGTTACCAAACAGTCCCAGTTTTCTTTGTTCGGCGGGTTGTAAAAGCAGTAAAAGATGTTGGTGGATACCCGTTCATCACAGATAACCCAACTGCAGTATACAACGCAGCTGAGAGAGGATACACTCAAGAAACCTGTGGTTGTCCTCTAATTCCAATCGCTGGCGTGAAAGATTCTTACACATACACATTCAATGCAGATTTCCATACTGTAAAGACCCTAGAGATGGGAGGGGTTCTTCATGATGCAGACGTACTCATTGATCTTGCTCACGTAAAAGGTCACAACACCTGTGGATTTGGTGGAGCCTTCAAGAACATTGCTCTTGGAGGTTATCATGGCCCCTCAAGATGGAATAAAATACATGGAGTCGAGCAATCTCTTCCATATTGGGATGCTAACAAGTGTACTCCTGAACATGCCAAGAAGCTTGTAAAGGCATGCAGAGATGGCTACATCAAATATGACGAAGAGAAACACAAACTTACCATCGATCTAGGTATGTGTCACCAATGTTTGGATTGTGTAAAAGCAGACGAAGACGTAGGATGTCTTCAAATCAAACAAGAAAACTTCGCGTTATTTCAAGAATTGATGGCTCTAGGAGCAAATGAGGTGCTGAAACAGTATGATGAAGACAAGATGTTCTTTCTAAACTTTGCCATCGATATCACACCATACTGCGATTGTTGGGGTTTTGGTCAACCAAATGTTCTAAATGATATAGGAATTCTAGGAAGTCGAAACATTGTTGCTGTTGAAGCTGCAAGTCTCGATCTTATTGGAAAGCAAAAGCTCATTGAGAGTATGATGCCACCGTTCATCAGATTACACAAAGAAAAGGACTTGCATCCATTCCAAAGAATGCATGGACCAATGAAGAATCCTTACATTTTACTTGACTATGCTGAGAAACTTGGAATGGGGTCTCAGAAGTATAAACTGATTGAGGTACTCGCAGCTAAAGATACAATGAGTCAAAAAGGCCCAACAAGTGTAACTGAAGCAGCTCCATCGTTCTACTAATGAATCTCCACAATTCCCTAGTTGGGATTAAATCTGGAGAATCATTAAAAGTCTAGGTGAGAAAAGAACTAATGGGACCTACATCTGTTTCGAAATTACACAAAGGGTGAGCGATTCTATCTTGCCATACGAACATTCTCCTGAAGAACGGTTGAAGAGATACAAACAAAGCTTGGAGAAGATGGCAAAAGAAGAGGGCAGGAATCTCAAATTTACGAAACTCGAGACCAAAGCATCCCTGTCTAAAAGTGAGGGTGCCGCTAACCCTGTCAAGGCGGCTCCCAAGAAAGCTATGCAAAGAGAAAAACAATTCAAACCCCCTCAAGTCTTAGTAAGTCCCGCAAAGAAGGAACTAGGAGAGTCAATCGCAACAGTAAGAAAAGCTCCGAAAACTATCAGTGATGCGAAGATAAAGGATTTGGATGGGAAGAACCTCTTGATGCTTCGGGTCAGACAGAGATCAATAGAAAGCGCTTTGCAAGATATCAAGAAAAAACGGCAGACCCTTGAAGCTCAGCTAAAGAGCAAGTTCATTGACAAGAAAAAATATCGAGCAGAGATGGCAGCACTTGTTGAAGAAGGGCGATCACTACTTGTTGAAAAAGAACGCGTTGAGAAAGAGATGAAGAGGCTAAAACAAGATGGGTAAATAGAAGCCTCCACAATATTTTCTATTTATTTCTCCTTAGCAATACAACAACACAAAAGGGAAATAGCCCTCTAGAATTAAAATAGATGAGTCTGGAGGCCGAATGCCCTGAGTGGGAAACAAGTAGCTGCAAAACCAAAGCGTCTTGCCTATGTGCACAGAATATGTGAGCTAAGCAGACGCGGCGATATCAATGCAGTTGCAGAGTCAATCAAGGGCTATTATGCAAACAAGAAGACACATCCTTGGCATACTATCTACGGAGACATCGAGAAGTATTGGGATAAAGAATACCCTAGGAAAGATGTAACAGATACATTAATGCTGCTGCGAAATGCTGTCTTTGGTGCATTTGATGTTCTATCGCTAAGCATTGCATTGGATATTCCCACAGATGAACTCGTCAGGTTATTCACAAACGAAGCCAATTGGAAAGAGGGACGAAGAAAAGTCAGAGACCGGTGTATTGAAGCTGTAAGCGAATTAATGAAAAAAAGGGAAACCCGCTATTTGATACCATCAGGTCTTAGGCGAGATGGAATAGGATTCCTCGTATCTGAAATTGAAGCTGCTGAATTTGAAAGCTTCAGAAGAGCAAAACCAAAGATGAAGAAGAGGTCCAAGAAAAAAGAGATTCTTGAATTGGGACCTTTGGAGAAGACGAAGCTTGGAAGTAAATTTCTCAAAGAACAGATGGTCATGGAAACTCAATTGGAAAAAGGGGACCAACGAATTCCTTCAATTCTTGAAGCATACGACCGCTTTCTGGTTGAACTCGAGTTAGATATAACGTCCTTAATTCCGGAACCAGTTCCAACAGAACAGATCACTTTGAATGGTACTCCGATAGATGATTTAGAGGATCGAAAGGACGCTCCTGAAAGGAAATCCAGAGAAAAAAGCACTCAGTCTCCATTGACAGATTTTATTGAGGAAAAACCAGCGCGTTCGAAAAAGAAATCGAAAAAATCTAAGCAAAGAAAAGGGAGGTCTAAGAAAAATTGAGTAAAAAGAGGAACTCCCTTGACTACCAGTCATTAGAACTGAAGGCCTTAAGTGAACTCAAGAAAATTGCCTATGATATTGACTCACCTGATTTAGGCACCATGTATGATGCTATGGGGAGACTTGCATCCTATAGAACAACAAGGTCTCTTCTACCCAAGGCGATGGAATTACTTGATGCTACTGACCAAAATGTGAAACAAGCTGCATTCACAGTAGCGGGTAAGAATGTGTTCGGACAATACATTCCAGAGTTATTCGCAAATTTGAAAGACTTGAATCCTGTAGAGAGGGAACAGGTGCTTCAAGGCGTTTATGAGATGTTCTCTCAGACAGGAGGACCTGAGTCAACATCTGAACAGAAAAATTGGATAAATGCTTTAGAGAATCTTGGTAAAGGTCATCAGCCAACAGACTTTGGTCTGATGAGATACTTAGGTGAACCTGGTCATAAATGGGTCGTTAAGCAAATTCGAGAGAATATTGACAACATTTCTCTTGGTGCAGTACCGTCCATCAGGGGATTTCCTGAGAAGACACGTAATAAGCTTGTTAAACCTCTGGTTGATATTGCATCAAAAAAGAGAAGGGACATGTTACCATACATTTGCGGAATTGTAGATCAGACTACATACAATCATCTTTCTGCCTTTCTTAAAGGCAGTAAATGGCAAGAAAGAGTTGAGATTGTTTCAGCAATATCAACAGCAGGGATTGGAACTACATCAGGTTTCATAATGGAGTTAGTTGGAGATTCGAACTGGCAAGTTAAACAAGCACTTCTTGAAAATCTCAATATCCAAAGTTCGAAGTTCTCTGCGCTTGCTAAGATACTCAATTTCTTGGTAAAAGAAACCCATACGAGAGTCAGAGGCCAAGCTGAGAGAACTCTACTTCTACTCGGTTCAATAAAGTGTCAGGATTCAACTCTTCTTGAACAAAGACAGAAATTGGAAAAGCAATATAGAGCTCAGCTTCTCAAAGCAGCTCAGAATAACAAGGATCTTGACAGCAAGTGGCTGGGAATTGAGGTCGAGAAAGTTGATCCAATGGATGAAATAATGCAGAGAGTTACTACCAAAGGTGATTCCTTGGAATTAGAGAAGCCTGACGAACCAGAGCCTGTAGGAGTATCGCTCTCAGATCTTGCAACACCCTCAACATCAGGAGAAAAAACCATCTTAGAAGAGAAAGAAAAATCAACACTACTGAGTGCTCTTTTGGGAATGCAGAAGAAATCTATAGAGGAACCTGTGGAAAAACCAGGGATTAAACCTCCAGATCTACCTCTTGATCCTACAATACCTCCTACAAGCAAGTTTCTGTTACTATTGCAGCGAATCTCTGAAACAACGGGAAAAGATGTACCTGTAAATGACCTATTAACGAAAGCTGAAGAAGCAGGGATGAGTGCCGATGAGTTTGAAAAAACAATGGATGAACTTGAAAAACAGGGAATCATCTATAGGTCTAGCAAAGGGACTGTAAGCTATGTTGACATGGAACTTTGATGTTCGAACTCGAAGCAAAGACTAATCTTGTCGCCTGTGATACATCACGAATGGAGGAGCTAAGCTATGAGCAACGAACTTCTCATTAAGAATGGAATGATTGTGACTGGTGATAAGAGAGGAACTGTAATTCAGAAGGGCTATGTTTGGGTTAATGGCTCAAGAATAGCTGAAGTAAGTGAGGGGGAGGCAAAATTCACTGCAGACACAGTTATTGATGCCTCTGGGTGTGTCGTCATCCCAGGTCTAATCACTGCACACACACATCTCTATGGTATTTTGTTACGCGGAGCCAGTCTTAATATCAAACCCCCAACAGATTTTGCTCAAGTCCTACAAAGAGTCTGGTGGCCAGTTGACGAAGCTTTGACTCAGGAGGATGCTTATGCTAGTGCTCTATCAGCAGGAGCTGACATGTTGAGGAATGGCTCCACATTTTTCGCAGATACATATTCAGGTCCAAATTCGATTGAAGGAAGTCTTAATGAGATTGCACGAGGTACAAAGGAAGTTGGTATTCGAGGCATTCTTGCATTCGAAATGACCGAGAGAAATAATCCTGATGAAGCCAACAGAGGTTTCCAAGAGAATATCAAGTTCATTAAATCCTGGAAGAAAGATGATCTAGTTTCTGGGATGATAAGCCTACATGCATCATTCACAGTAGGTGATGAGATAGTTACGAGAACAGTAGAGGAAGCTAAGCAACTTGATGTTCCTATTACAGTTCATACCTCTGAAGGTCTTGTGGATCTCTACCACAATCTAGAAGCAACTGGAGAGAGAACAGTAGAACGATTAGACAGACTTGGTGTTCTTGGACCTAGGACTGTATTGGCTCATTGCGTCCATGTCAATGATCACGAAATAGACTTGATTTCAAAAAGGAGAGCATCGGTTGCACACAACCCAATGAGCAACATGCTAAATGCAGTGGGAGTGGCACCAGTTCCGACTATGCTTAATAAAGGAATCACCGTAGGTCTAGGAAATGACGGATGGATATATGATCCATTTGAAAACATGAGATGTGCCCTAACTATCCACAGGTTAGCGAGCAGCAACCCGAGTATTATAGGTCCTGAAGATATATTCAGAATGGCCACAATCGAGGGAGCTCATTGTTATGGTCTTGGTACGGAACTAGGAAGCATTGAGAAGAGAAAATTAGCAGATATTGTGATATTAGATGGAACCAGAGTTCCAACACCTCTTACTCCAACATCAGTTGTTGGTCATCTAGTTAACACCTTCAGTGGACGTGATGTTAGAGATGTTGTGGTGAATGGAACGGTTGTGATAAAAGATCAGCATCTGACTAGGGTATCTGATTCGCATGTTTCGGATATATCAAAAAAGTCAGCTGATGGTCTCTGGTCACGTTTGAATCGTGCTTAAAAAAGAGATAGGTGGGGTTTAACCCCACTAAATTTACTTTCTACGTATGCAGACAACTGCTCCTAGAATAACTACTACTCCGACACCAATTCCAACATATAGAATATTATCCATAAGTAGTCCGATGATATCAAGTCCAAGACCATCACGGATCAACGAAACTGTGGTCTTCAATCCGGATGTGCTGTTAGTTGCCTCAAGTACATACCTTGCACAGAATCCATCTGACTTCAAATAATGTACATAAAGCGACATTGGATTTCCATCATCAACTCCAGACAGCTTGATGCCCCAAAATGATGAATCATTGATGATAGTGTGATTCTCTGTCCACCATACAGAATCCATAGCCAAACTTGCCAAGTGGCTATAATTGCCTGTTGGTACAACAAAGTACCCTCCAATCCCTATGAAGCCAAGAAAGACAATTGCTTCCAATCCAAGAGCTGTACCATTAGTATAGCATATATCAATGTCAACTACAGGAATTGAGCTCCAATCCGTAAGAGGGTCTGGAATCGATCCTGGAGTGGCTTCGACAGTTATATTCACTCCTTCATCAAAGGTAGTTTCACCTTCATCCACGAATGTAAACTGATAGGTGAATTCGTCATTTAACGCTACACCCCATGCAAGCCCCTCTGAAGTTGCTGCTGCAACAGGAGAGATAAGGAGCGTAGCTACAAATGACATGACTAGCACAATTTGTAGCGTGCGATTCATTCAATGTTCTCCTAAACCCGCATCTGCGGTTCACTATGATTGAAACTTGATTATAAAAAAGGTATTCTCATACAGACCCATCCTGAATGGACAGAGTTTTCTGTTGGAATGATCCCACCGCTATTCGGTGTATAGACTGATTCCTGAATTTAGTTTTCAAGGACCTATTTTCGATGCTCATATTCATGTCGTTGACACAGATGCACTTGATATGCTAGTGAGCATCAGTGAACATTTTGGTGTCAAGGAATCACTTCTCATTTGCCACAGTCTAGGAGCCAAGAACTATGCAGAGAAGAAATACCCTGGACGATTCATCTTAGCAAAATACTTCTCAGGTGCTATGCGGTTTGTTGATGGAGTAGGATCAATAATCAAGGAAATTGCTACACTTCGAGATGAGGGCTACCATTTGGCAAAGATGCAATCAGCTCCAATTATGAGGGGGAGAGCTGGTGCGACACAAGATGAGCTCAGAATGGATAAGGATGAGATGGCACGGATATTTGATGCTATGAAAGATGAAGGAATTCCATTTCTTCTTCATCTCTCTGATCCAGACACATACTACGCGACAAGGTATACAGATACATCAGTTTACACATCTAAAGAGAGAGACCTTGAGGAGCTTGAAGGCGTACTGAAGAGGCATGATACAATGAGGTTCCAATTAGCTCATTTTGGGGCTCAGCCAGAGATACATAGACTTGACAACTTAGCTCGATGGTTTGACACCTATCCAAACTTTATCATCGATACAAGCTCAGCAAGGTGGGTGTCACGGGAACTTAGCAAAGACCCAAGGAAAGCAAGGAAATTCATCCTCAAATATCAAAATAGGATTGTATTTGGTACAGATTGTGTTACATGGAGACCTGAAAG
>JAEORI010000084.1 GCA_016840965.1 Candidatus Thorarchaeota archaeon
GCTCAACCCATTAGTGGTTTAGCTGCCATGGTGGTCCTTCTCTTTGTACCCCTGATCACACTACCTGGATTGGTCATTCTGGTGCTTATTGCTGAGGTCTATCTCCTTGATTGGACATATTCTAAAGTAGGTGTACTAAATGATGCTAGATCATCCATCTCGAAAAAATCTGCTGACAGAAGTCCCGAGGATGAGATTGACCGCAAGATAGCTAGAACCAGTTCCAAAGATCAATTCATCAAGTAAACTCTTCCAAAGGAAAGCAAAAACGTAAGGATGATACACGATACGCAATCTTATAAATAGATTGAGTGCAATACAGATCGGGTTAATTCAAATGACCGAAAAGGAAGGGAAACCAAAACGAAGTACTTTGCGAGAGCGAGTCTTAAAGAATATAGCAGCAGAAGGATTTGAAGAAGAAGAACGAGCTATCCCAGTAGTTGCTAGAATGAACAAACGGGTTGTGGACATATTGGATTCGCTAGTCGCTATTGGTGTCTTCAAGAGTCGGTCAGAGGCTGCGGCTGCTCTGGTGGAGGGGGCCATATCATCAAAAGAGGAACTATTTGAGGATATCAGAAAACAAGCAGCCAGCTTGAGCAAGCGACAGGACGCTGCAATGAAAGAAGCGCAGGAAGCTATTCTTGGAAAGCTGAAGTGACTTCAATAGTTCCTGCGCTGGAGTCGCTCAATCCTCTTTTCGAGAGCTCGCTTCTGATAGGGATTCTCTTTGAGGTCCATCATTTTTTTGAGAACCTGTATGAAATTCGGACGAACAGCATAGACACTATCATCGACGGAACTCTCTGCTGAGCTCATCAAGATACAGAATACAGGAATGAAAGCTACTGAAACACCCCCAGCTATAAGAAAGGTCTCAAAATCATCAGTGGTCCCGATTCCGAGAATCAAAATTGAGTATAAGGCTACACTTACCATGACAACCAGAAAGACTGCGATGAGACCAAGAAGCCTGCGTTTTATTGCACGATCCATTTTCACTTGATGGATGAGAAATGTTGCCAACTCTTCATCATCGAAGTTCTTGACCTCTTCGTCAGCAATCTTGAGATGTGCTTTCCAAAGGTCATTTTTCAATCGCATGACCAAGTGTTGAGTAGTCCCATCCACTGTTCTAGTCTTGAAACTGAAATCACCAGACCCGACATACATCTCAAGTGCACTGTCAATATCCGGATACGAAACTTCGTGTGCAGTGTCTTCCTGAGTATCTACGTTTCTGGATTCATCATCCATGGCATCCACCACGTATAACGAGAGATATTCCTGAAGCAAGATAAAACCTATCCAGAACTCCTGTGGAAACATTCAAGTTCTACGAGGGTAACCCAAGATTTGCGTGCAGATGACCAAAATCATCTGAAACGCGGAGGAGAGAGAGATGTCAGAAAAATCACTAAAGATTGGTTCAATTCTAATGACAGGAATGGGAATCTTTGCTCTGATATTGTCTATACTTTGGATATTCATAACAGAGATTATGTTTGTAAGCGACTTTCTGTTTTACACAGGAGTAAGCTTCCAAGATTACCTGGTTGCTAGTCCGGTGTATGCAGAATTTTACATGATCACGAAGAAATTGGTTGGGTTCATGATACTCGCAGTATCAATCCCGATGCTATTCATCACTCATGTTGGCTATCAGAAAGGCGAGAAATGGGCGTGGTTTGCACTTCTCATTACAGGAGGCTTGTTGTGGGGTACACTGCTCGGATATAGAATCTATATTGGGTATATCGGGGGCAGCAGTATAACATTCGTAGCTGGATTAGTCCTTTGGCTGCTAGCACTCTTGATTCCAATCAAGATGTTCTTTGGAAAAGAATCTTCATGATCACATGATTATTCATTCTTTGTAGGTTTGATTGGACAGGCAATGGTAGTGGAACAACCAGACTACCTATAATCCAATCCCGATAGAGTCTCTACAAATCGATTAGACTCAAAAAATAAATTCACTTTACTTGCTCCCAAAGACACTTATTTCACAACCCTAGGCTAGGTCTGCATCCAGAGGAAGCAAATCATGGGACAAAAATATCCATTCACCAAGAAAGAGAACATCATAGAAGAGATGCATGGTATCAAGATTGAAGATCCGTATCGATGGCTTGAAGATGCAACTTCTCCCGAAGTACAAGAGTGGGTCGAGGAACAGAACAAGTTGACTCTCTCTATTCTGAGGGGATACTCGGGAGAAGATATTGTCAAAAAACGCATGCTTGAACTCTTTAACTATGACTACATTCAAGCACTCTATTTTCAGGTCACCAAAACAAAGGATGGACCTAGATTCTTCTATTTCTTCAGAGAAGCAGGAAAAAACCAACCTTCACTCTGTTATCAGGATGGAGAAGATGGTGAGAGAGTAGTACTCTATAATCCTCTTGTAGAGTCAGAAGAGGGTCTCATCTCAATTGACTGGTTTGTACCAAGTCTTGATGGAAGTCTTGTAGCCTTTGGCATATCAGAAGGAGGCACCGAACAGAGTGTCCTATATGTGATGGATGTCGAGAAGAGAGATACTCTCTCAGAAAAGATACCTCAGACCAAATGGTGCAACCTGGTCTGGTTATACAATGAAGGTTTCTACTACAGTAGATATCCACTATCTGGAACAGTACCCCCAGAAGATGAGAATTACTATCACCATGTGTACTACCACAAATTGGGTGATGATTACAAGAATGATGTGAAGATTTTTGGTGAAGAGCGTGTAAAGACTGAACATCCAAGTCTCTATATCAATGAAGATTGCTCCCTTCTTTCAGTTCTGAGCTATCGATTCATTAGTTCGGACATTCATGTTGCCAAAATCGACAGGGAATATCCGAGCTCCTTGAATTTCGTTCCAGTGATTGAAAATGATTCAGTTTCAAGTATACCTCTGTTTGATAAAGATCAATTATTCGTGCTCACACAGATTGATGCACCAAACGGACAGATATTGAAATATGACCTATCAAAATTCTCTGAGGAGGAGCGAATTCCTGAGGCCAGAATCGTGGTAAAGGAAACAGATGGGGTTATTTTTGCCACGGATTATAATAAGTTCGTAGTATTCAATGATCGAATTGCTATCATTGAGGATAAGAACGCATCTAGTTCGTTGAAGGTGTATGATGCAAGTTCAGGCAAGTTAGTTGATGATGTCAGCTTCGATTCGCATGTGACAGTCTATCAGGTAGCCGCTGCCCCGGGCTTAAATGCTTTCTATTATTGCCTTGGTAGCTTTTTCTATCCAGCATCACATTATACATACAGGAATGGAGAATCCAGTGTTCTCTACAAATCAGAGTTAGAGTTGGATCCGGACCTCTTCCAATCAAAGCTTGTCTGGTACACATCAAAGGATGGCACAAAGGTCTCTATGTTTATACTATCAAAGAAAGGAACTCCTGTGTCTGAGAAAACACCAGTCACACTGACGGGTTATGGTGGTTTTGGCATCTCAAACAATCCTGTCTTTGCACAAAGTTACGTAACTTGGGTGGAACAAGAGGGCGTAATTGCAATCCCACATCTTAGAGGCGGTGGCGAATATGGACAGAAGTGGCATCGTGCAGGCAATCGTGAGAACAAACAGAATGTATTTGATGATTTTATTGCTGCAGCAGAATGGCTCGTTGAAAGTAAAATAGGTAGCAGCGACACTATCGCAATCTATGGCGGAAGTAATGGAGGGCTCTTAGTAGGCGCAGCCCTTGTTCAGAAACCTGACCTCTTTGGAGCAGTATGTTGTCATGTGCCTTTACTCGATATGATTCGATATACTAACTTCCAAGTTGCCAAAACATGGGCTACCGAGTATGGAAACCCTGAGGTCAAGGAGGAGTTTGAGTGGATATATCCCTATAGTCCATATCATCACGTTAAGGATGTTAAGTACCCGGCTACTTTTCTACACACAGCATTAGGAGACACACGAGTTGATTCGATGCATGCATTCAAGATGGCAGCGAAATTGCAAGCCACTTCTAATGATATAATAGAGAGTCGACCCCTGGTACTCTATACGGAACATCAGGCAGGTCATGGGGCAGGTTCACCGATTGAGAAGACTGTTGACCTGTTGGCAAAGTCATTTGTATTTAGGGCACACCATACTGGTTTGGAGATTAAACAATCAAAGTAAGATATTACAACCAGAAAACTAGGGAAAAAGTGAATACATACCTCACCGAGTACTCAGTATGAGATGGCCAAACGCAAAGATTGTATCTGTCCAGTTCATATTCTACACTATTGGAGGAGTTGGAGCATTCGTAGCATGGGTAATGATTCAGACAGGTCATGAAAATCTACTCCATGATGTAGCTGGAAGTTATTTAGCATACCATTTCGACCAGTGGACAGCTCGGTTATTCTTTTGGGGACCTATAGTCTTGATCAGTGCATTTCTGGCACTAGTAGCTTCTTGGCTGATTCTAAAAAAAGACAAGACTGGCGGCTATTTAGGCATAATATCATTTCTGATAGGTTTTACAGTAGATATCCTTGTAGCAAATGTCATGTTTGTCCACGTTCTTGTAGGTGTGCTTATTGGATGGGTATTGTTAGCGCCACTTGTTCTTGGCTGGGATGAGGTGTTTGGTTCAGTAAGTCAATAAAGACCAGTATCAAGTATCTCTATAAATCGTTCTAGATTCTCAGGCGTATTAAGAAAGACAACTCGTAAGTACTTGTCCCCGATGAATTGATCCTGAGCGCTTGCTGGCGTCACAAGTATGTTATGTTCACTTGCCAGACGTGAACAGGTTTCCCAATCATTCCACGGAGTTTCAACGATCTGGTAGGTTGCGCCTGAAGCCTCGACACTCTTGAGGTTGTTTGACTCAGTGATAGCTTTATGCAGTACA
>JAEORI010000085.1 GCA_016840965.1 Candidatus Thorarchaeota archaeon
ACCATTGACGAGAAAAGAGAACTGAATCGATTCTTGCTATCAACAACGAGGGAGATGAACAAGACTATTGGATGGATATGGAGAAAAAAGCCGCCTGATGATACAAGATACCTTGCACGATTAGAATTAATTGAGGACTATATTGACCTCAATGCATCAATTAGAGCACTACGAAGCATGCCTATTTCTAATGTAGGACCACATTCAGCAATCAAACTCAATATCCAGAAAGAGAACCCCTATAATTGGATAAAGGTGCATGAACCCCTCTCTTTGCTTGAAGAAGAGAGATCGAGAATCTTTCAGGAGATAGAGAGCGAGATATCGAACTTAACAAAGATATTAGATAATATTTCAAACGGAATATTTACAATCTTGGAGGGAAAATGAAGTTCATTTGAAAATGGAGTTGATAATATGTCACGAAAGCTTGGAATTGCAGGTTTACAATTGGAGAAAGATTCAGAGAATCCAATAGCCACACTTGAAAACTTTGAAGGTACTGCTCGTTTCACAAAAACCACATACCCATGGGTTGATCTGATTTTTACTGGAGAGTTATTGCTACAACCATATGGGAAGAAGGATTGGAAAGACGAGGCAATCAAGATACCTGGTGAACTCTCAAAAAGACTATCTAGCCTAGCAAAGGAGCTTAGGTGTTGGCTAGTTCCAGGGTCATTCTTGGAGATTGACGGATCTGAAATATACAATACAGCAATCGTGTTTAATCCAAAAGGAGAGATGGTCGCCAAGTATCGAAAGATGTACCCGTGGATGCCATTCGAAGATACTGCCAAGGGATCTGATTTTGTGGTTTTTGAAATTCCAGGAATAACGAAAGTAGGTTTAGTGATTTGCTATGATTTATGGTTCCCTGAATTATTCCGTACCCTTGCATGGATGGGAGCAGAAGTGATTCTGCAGCCATCAGCGACCTATACACCAGATCGTGACGCTGAGTTGATACTGGTACCAGCTCAGGCAATTATGAATCAATGCTATGTTTTGAATTCAAACATTATTAGCAGCAAAGGCGGAGGGAGGTCTATTTTTGCGGATCCTGAAGGAAGAGTTCTCCAACAAGTTGGCACCCATGAAGAAATAATGACGGAGGTCATAGATTTGGATAAAGTTGAATGGGTTCGGCAAAACGGGTCATTTGGAATCACTCCTGTTTGGAAAGCTCTACGAGACAGCGCTGTTGGTGGTAATTTTCCTCCCTATCAAAACTTACTGAAAGGAGAAGTTTTCAAAAACCTTGGAGAACATAAAGTTCAGAAAAGCATCAGAGAATGGAAGGTTTGACAGTGAAAAGTGAGGAACTCAAGACTTCAGTACGAAATTGGATTGGAGAGAATGACTACCAGCTGATATCATTAATTCAGAATTTAGTAAAAATCCCAAGCGTTTCTGGAGATGAATTCAAGATACAAAAATTCATACACAAAGTCCTCAAAGGGATGAAACTCAAACCTGAGATGATATCTCCAGATTTAGAGATTCTGAAAAAAGATGCAGACTATTTTGAAACAACTTCGTATTCACGAGTTGGATATGAAAACAGACCAAATGTAGTTGCTACCCTTCCAGGTTCTGGAGGAGGAAGTTCAATATGTCTTACAGGTCATGTTGATGTAGTAAGTCCAGAACCGCTTGATGCTTGGAAAAGAGACCCCTGGGGTGGTGAGATCGATGGGGACCATCTCTATGGTAGAGGGTCAGGAGATATGAAAGCTGGAATTGCAGCCATGCTCATTGCAGTTAAAGCTGTTAAGGAGCAAGATATTCACCTCAAGGGGGATGTGCAAATCGAAACAACCATTGAAGAAGAAGATGGGGGAGTTGGAGGTAATCTGTTCCTTCGGCTTGTTCGTCCTAAAGTTGATGCGGCAATCAACCCTGAGCCTACATATCACAATCTAGGTGTTGCAAGTGGAGGAGTGATGTATTTCCGGGTGATTGTAAAAGGAATTCCAGCACATGCAGCAACTGCACATTTTGGTGTTAATGCAATAGAGAAGATGATGTTGATCGTAAATGCATTAAAAGAACTGAATATGAAAAGACAAGAAACCACAAGTTTCAACATCGTTGAAGAAGCCGATCCAAGGATGAAAGGTCATGTCACAACTATCAATATGGGAAAGATCTCAGCAGGTGATTGGCCTTCAACTGTGCCAGCTAAAGCTGTACTAGAAACCAGAATTGGATGGCCGCCCGGAGAAACGAGAAAGGAAGTTCAAACACAGGTCGAGAATACAATTTCAACAGTGGCTAGAAATGACAAATGGCTAAAAGAAAATCCGCCAATCATTGAATGGTTTGGGTGGTACGCGAGACCTCATGTAATAGATCTTGAGAATCCTTTTGTTATTCTTATGAAGAAAAACATCTTTGATGTTGTTGGCATAGAACCTAAATTTGCAGGTGGTTCAGCAGGTCTGGATACACGATTCTTCGCACATAGAGGAATTCCTGCAGTTACCTTTGGACCTCATACTGAGAGAATACATTCTTTTGATGAATGGGTTAGTATTGAATCCACTGTGAAGACTGCAGAAACAATCGCAACTACACTCATTGACTGGTGTAGAGTCTAAGTATATTATTCAATAATACAATTCTCAAAGCTTAGCTGACGCTAGATAATACATCAATAACCAAGAAATTGCAGCTTAGTGTGTTCCTATTAAATGGGGTTCAATTGCCTGTAATCTAATTGAAAACAAACGACCTTCACAAAGGTCAGTTCGTTCATATGTTTCTACACTAAGATGTCCATTTAACGACTCAGTCATTAGTTGCGCAGCTAGCAAGCCTAGAGTTCCACTGCTATAACCATCATCTACCCCTGCTTTTCTCCCGGGAGCATTGATAGTAATTTCCCAGAAATTATTACCAGAGTGTACGATTTCATTCATTATTATAGTGACAGATTCTCCTTTTGTTCTACACTCAAGAGCGCTGTAGAGGATATTGAGGAAAATATGTACAAGGAACTCATTCGCCATAACGTAGGCTGATGCATCTTCTGATTTGAACTCGACAATTAGTTCTCCGGAACCTACTCGACGCGTGAAAAGATCAAGTGCACCTACAATTGTATCAACCAAACTAGTGGGTCGAAGTTCAGTTGCTTTCAGTTTATCCGCCTTACTAAGGAGACGGACATTACTAATCAGTTGTTCAGAAAATGAAATCACCTGACGTCCGTCTTCTGCAAGGCG
>JAEORI010000015.1 GCA_016840965.1 Candidatus Thorarchaeota archaeon
TCGTTATATTTTCAATGTGCCAAAATCCTTGGTAACGACGTAGGTATATGGCTGCGCATAATAGAACAATCAAGTGCGGCGATATTAACAAAGAAACGATAGTACGAATGAGATACCAACTAACTCCGATACCAAGAGCATCGATACTTTTCACCAGAAGCGAGTTCGGAAGAAGGAGCCATCCATTCTGTATTGACACGAGGCCATACACAATCCAAGGGACAGCTGCCATGTAAAGAATGATGATTGCAGGAGCCCATCTTCTCTTAAGAAAGAACAAAAGAGCTACTGGCAAGACCAAGAACACCGATTCAATTCGAATGGCAGAAGCAAAGAATGAAACAGCAAACAAGAGCATGAATTGACTGTTAGTACTATCTTCGGCGGCGAGAACTTTTGATGAAAGTACGACAAAAATGAGTGATAGAAGTATGTGGAAAATGTGCTCCATTCCTGTGAAGACCAAACCCGGGATTGGAGTGAAAAAGACGAATGACAACAGGATTGCTGTGGTATATCGTTGACTCATATCGCGGTCTTTTAATAATCCATACACTGTCACCACAGCGACTGAACTTAAAATGACATTTAGAAGCAATGGAACCATATCGGTGACTCCCACGAGAAGAAACATTGCAGAGATTATTAGATTCCAAATCGGTGAAGATGAACTAGAACTAAACTCGTATCGAGTCACTCCAAAAACTGAATATTCATTCAAGTTTCTAGAAATGGACATATGAATGTAGATATCGTCAAGAGTATAGGTCATGTGACCAGAATTCATTACTAGAATGGCAGCGAAGCACACTAGGAGTGACAACCACAGACTTGCGAGTGCGATTATTACAGGAAGGTGCCTAACCTTCATAATAACAGTTATCCTAGCTTTCATCTCAAGATAAATCCTTGAGATGAGTGTCTTTCTATCCATACATCAACATCTCTCAGATAGGATGATCATGTTTTGCAATTGCTATTAAATAAAATCTAATTAATGACAGTTTCTATTCGCTTGTTTCTATCTTTGTTACGCTCTGTGAGAGAATAAATGAAAGTCACAACTACGTTTCGTGATGGCGATAATGAGCAAAAGAAACTTGCATCATCAAGTAATGATAGCACTGATTGAATTTCACACTTCAATTTGAGGTGCAGGTAGCGGAATCTTAGATATTTCGTACGATGCGCCGAGGAATTCAACGTGACCCCTAATAGATGTAACATCACCGCCACGGTCGCGAAGTCTAAATTCTGCAATCTCTGTCTGCCCAGAAGCAATGGTGCCTAGTCTTTGCATCCTGAAAGAGCCAGTTGCTGTATCGATATCAGCTGGTAAGTCAAGATCTACAACAACCATGTCAATTTGATGGTCGCTTCCATTATTCACAGAAACAGTCAGAAGAAATTCCTCTCGTTGTTGCTTGACTCTTGATTGAACTTTAACTCCCGATGCATCTACAAATGCTTGTTTTCGTCCTCGTTCTTCATCCACTCTGGACTGTGACTCAGTTCGTCGCTCGACCGATTGTCTGTGGGCTCTAGTTTCAGCAGGTTTGGATGCAATTTGCTTTCTTACCGGTGAAGTTTGACCCCCCATAATCCAACTCAAGAAACTGGGAGCTTCATAAGCTACAAACACAAGTCCAGCAATAATCATAGCAGTCCAAATGATGGCTGAGAGAACCTGAGTTCTGAACAAAGGATCTTCCAAAGTTCTGTAAACTGGTTCAAAGATACCTCGAACGATAGGTCCTAAGATTGGACCAAGTAAATCCTCCAGCTCCTCCCAAAATTTCATCCCAAACCTGGTGATTGGTGAATCTCCAACTGCTAGAATTATCGTATTAAATAGGTTGTACGTTTTAATGCCTCCAACCATAATTCCCAGACGCTCGATTTGAGCAATTATCTTAAGTTAGTTATATTCATGAAGGGTTATTAATCTTGCAACTCGTTTATGATGGAAGCGAGAACACATCTCGAAAGATGCTGCTCTGGTAGCATGCTTTGATACACTTCCCACAGATATCCTTCTCGATACCCTTGGATTTTAGAAATAAGATATATCGTCGACAATTCTCACGATAGTCTGGAAGTATATCCCGATTCCGGATAAACCCACAGACTTCTTCACATGCAGTACATTCGCCACATTTCGATTCGGTCCTTTTACTCCAGATTAGAGGATAGGGGACAATGATGGATGCAAACCTGATACCACAGCTGTACTTGTCATGAATCGTTAACTGATTCTTTCCTCTCCACCCTATTCCTGCGTTTTCCGCTACAACTCGATGAGAGATGACCATGCCAAAATAATCCTTTACATGACCTATTTTGCTTATCACTCCGCCAATAGTCGCAGCTAATGGAATACCATCAAATCGAACAGCAATGTCCTTTGACATCTGATTGAGAATCTGATTAAGGCGATGATACTCCATTGCATACTCGTTCCATAGTTGATAGTCTATTTCTTCTGCATTTTTAGAGTGAATGTAACCTAAAACGGGATCTCGATAGGTTACGCCAATACTAATCATTGAGCCATCATCTAGCAAGGAATCAAATTGACTTTCGGTGATTGTTCTGAGTTTCTCTTGCTGAATAGGCATCAGTTCATCAAAGACTGTTTTGAATCTCGCGAAACCGAGGTCTCCTTCTTCTCTATAGGTTTTTAGAAGCTGATGAAAATATCTTTTGATTTCTTCTGACCTCTCTCCTTCCGCATCTACATCATACATCAAGATAAACCTCAGGTCCTATAAAATCGAATGTCAACCTTATGGCCTTATGCAATTGGAAAGGGGTTCCATAAGAGTCATTAATACCTTCAGCAACAGACTAATGGGATGTAAGAGCAATAATGCTCGGGAGTACGCATTCATGGAAGCATACGAGAGGCTGCTAACGAGGACTAGGGAGATTATTCAATTTCAGACTGGAATAGGACTCATTCGATGGGATCTATATACAAAAATGCCTCCAAAAGGTATGCAGCAGAGATCACAACAACTTGCGCTTATGGGCAAGCTCCTTCATCGAATGTCCATAGATCCAGAAATAGAACGCCTGGTCACTAAACTTGAGAAGAATCTTGATGCATTGGATAATGTGCAAAAACGAGAGGTTGAGTTAGTTAGACGTGATCTTGACCGTAATTCGAAGATACCAGAAGATCTTGTTTCTCAGGACTCTGCACAAAGAACAATTACAACTACAGCTTGGAAAAAGGCGAAAGAGACAAACAATTGGAAATTATTCGAATCCGAATTAGTCACACTGCTAGATATATCAAAAAATGTTGCAGAGATAGTAAAGGAGAGCATAGGAGCGAAATCCCAACTGGATGCTCTGATGGATTATTGGGAACCTCGAATGACAACAAACTCAATTTCCAAGGTATTCGAGGACCTAAGAAAGAAATTAATTCCGATGGTCGAGAAGTATAGTTCCGCCTGCGAAGATGTCCGTACAGATTTCAAGAAACGCGATGTACCTATTAGAATTCAAAGAGAATTAGTGACAGATATAACCGGAGTTATAGGTTATGACACAACCTCTGAAAATGCAGGAGGTAGAATCGACGAATCAGAACATCCATTTACTACAGGATATTACGATGATGTTCGACTGACTCTCCAATATCACACTGATGATATCTTTAGAGCTCTATTCGGAGGATTGCATGAAGCTGGACATGCAATTCTCAATCAAAATCAAAACAGTGACTGGAAGTGGATGCACCTCGGAAAACGCTGTAGTTCGGGATTCAGTGAATCCCAAGCAAGATTCACAGAGAATGTGATTGGGAGGTCACCTGAGTTTTGGGAGTTCTATTACCCTCGTTTTATCAATCATACTGAGGGAATCTTCAAAGATATCAAGTATCAGGAGTTGCTACAGGCAATAAATCTCGTGAAGCCATCGGCGATTCGAGTAATGGCAGATGAAATGACATATGTTCTTCATATCATTATTAGATTTGAAATCGAACGGGACTTGTTTGATGAAAAAACAGAGGTATCAGAAATACCTCATGTTTGGAATGACAAGTATGAGGAATATCTGGGAGTTGAAGTGGAAACCGATACCGAGGGAGCATTGCAGGATGTTCAATGGGCGTGGGCATATTGGGGTTATTTCCCAAACTATGCTTTGGGGAATCTTTATGCTGCAATGATGTGTGAGAAATTGTCGAATGAGATACCTGATTGGAGGGCAGATGTTGCAAAGGGGAACATTGGAAGTCCCATTCATTGGCTCATCAAGAATGTCCATAGGAAATCGAATCTATACGACCCCTCTGAGATGATCAAGAGAGTTACTGGAAAGTCCTTAACTCCGAACCCATTCATTGAGTATCTTGATGAGAAGTACTCAGTTCTGTTTGAGTGATTTTGATTGTATAGACCCAAAAGAAGATGAGGAGTAGTCATCTCAAATTATGTATTAGTGATGTGGTCCAATGCTCCAGTATGAAGGAAGTATATGGAGACCTCCAAGCGAGGCTAGAAGTCTTATTCTTCAAGCAACAGTAGGCTGTTCACACAACGCTTGCATCTTTTGTGTTTCATACAAGCAAAAGCAATTCAGAGTTCGAGGTGCTGAAGGAGTTAAGTTGGATCTTCAATCTATTCCTGAATCTTACAAACAGAGAGTACGGAGAGTATTCTTGGCTGATGGTAACGCATTAGCGATGCCGACACAAGAACTGATTGATACATTGTCGGTCCTGAAACCAGAATTACCTTCCTTAGAACGTGTTGGTGTTTATGGTTATGCTAAAGATGTACGTGGCAAGAGTGTTGATGATTTGAAGCGAATCAAGAATGCTGGACTTGGCATCGTATACCTCGGACTGGAAACAGGTGATAATGATTTACTTCGTTGGTCTCGAAAGGGCGTAGATTCAGAGGAGAACATCTCAGCAAGCAAGAAAATTCGTGATGCTGGAATTCCCCTCTCGCTGACGATAATTCTTGGACTTGGAGGTCTAGAGAATTCAGAACGACACGCTAAAGCAACAGCTAAAGTACTCAATAAAATAGACCCAGAATATATTGGAGCTCTCACGCTGATGACTCCCCCTGGTACAGCAATCAGCGAGATGATCCAAAATAAAGAGTTTGAACCAATGGATCCATGGGATATTCTGAAAGAACTCAAGGTTCTCATCGAGGGTCTTGACTTAACAAATTGCGTATTCAGAACCAATCATGCATCGAATTATCTTCCAATTAGTGGAACCTTAAACACAGACAAAGAAGCAATACTAAAGGTTCTGTCTGACACGATTGGTAGTGATGATTCAAATAGATTGAGACCAGGTTACCTTCGGGGTCTCTAATTGGAAATGTAGATAAGAATAGTTACGTCCCAGCAAAGCGTCATCACTGAGATGAACTACTCATTCTTTATTTAGTTACTAGGAACTATCAAGACTTGACCAAGTAGGTCTCCTTTGAGAACAGAAGCTTTGATTCTGGACTGAAAAATAGAAATGTTTGCAATTCTATCCTCATTAGGTCGCTTGAACTCCTGAGAGCCTATACATAATAGGTGACCCATTCCATTGACTCCATAAAACGACTGAAAAACGACGGAATTTGCTGGAATTGAAATTGGCTTTATTGATACAAATTGAGAGTCTCCCGCTATGAATGCAACCTTGTCATCTGCAACAACCGGAACAAGCCTTACTTTAGACCAGTCTAATGAAAGAGTCTTTTCATTCATACCCTCTACTGCAGTTCTTAAACGATCCATGCCTAGACTCTGCAAATCTTGACTACAACTGATAACATAGATTTTTTCTGACAATTATTTTTCACCCTCTGTCCATTTACTGTTCTATAGAGAGATGACTTTATCGTATTTCTCCATGAGAAGTTCAATCATCTCGAAATATTCCACTTGGTTCACATCGGCAACTAATCTTGAACCAATTCCTCGCTCTTCAATGTGATGCTTTGAAGCGTGAATCTTCACCTTTAGTTCTTTGATCTCAGCTGAATGGGGACAACCTTTGTCTGCTAGATAAACTCCATCTTGAACTAAAAGGAGGTCAGTTTCGATTCCTTGTGTTCTCATCGCATCAACTATTTCTTTGACACTGGTGCCCTGGTTTGAGAGCCAAATTAGATACTTCACTTTCATTTCCCCCTTAGAATGTTATAAAAATCTCATTCTCCATGAATGCCTTGGCAACGTCTTCCTCTCCGAGAACCTCTACATTTTCGAAAATTTCATCTGAAGAGATGCTTCGTTCCTCGATGGATTTCTTACTAACACATATGCGTCCATCGAAGCTCTCAAAGGTTGATTTGAACATCCGGATGTGCATTATGTCTTGGTCTTTCATGAGACCATAAACACCATCACCCATGAAGAGCAATTGAGGAGTATGGTCCATTCCAAACATACCTACAGCTGCACGCCAACCTTCAGCAGCAATGATTTTTCCAAATGGTTTGCTTATGACAAGAACTAGAACAGGTCTTTCTGTAAACTCCATGATATTCACACCTACAATGAAAGGGTAACCATCCTATCGACTTCTCCGATAATCTCTGCAAACTCTGTCAATCCTGTGACCTCAACTCCCGGAATGAAATCACTTCCAGTTTGATCGAAACCTCTAGCAGATGTGCAAAGTCCACAGCACTGAAACTGAACGCCTTCATCAGCAAGTTCCTGAAACTTTTCATTCATAGGTCTATCAGGGTCAGGGTCTTGATTCAACTTTGCGTTATTGACACCGTCAACAAACAAGAACACCTTAACACCATACCCCTTCTCTAGTGCAGCTTTGCACAAATCATAGAATGTATGACTGTTTTGGAAGGTGTATGGTGAAGTAGTTAACAAAATTCCGAGAGTCTTCTTCTCCATATATCATCATCTCCGAAGTCGCTAGGTCGAGCCGAGTAGTAACTATTAAAAAAGATAACTCAGTGGCTGTGATTTCAAATCAGATGATGTAACATATGCAGTTCTCATCTGTGAATTGCATCGAATCAAGCCAGCAAAGAAGGTAAACAAAGGCATGTTTTCCGGATTGGTATTATAATACAAACCGATTACGCATATTCAGAGCTTTCCGGCAACCTTGAATAGCTTAAAGTACCAGATGGTTTTGATTCTCAGGTTACTGGAGGATATTGAAAGGTGGAAGACCTAGTAATCGTTTATTTGGATAAGGAAGGTAAATCGCGTGAGTTAGAGGTCGATGAAGAAGAAACAACCATTGATCTAACAAGAAAAGGGGTTACTTCAATAGACCTCGAAACAGTTGTCGCAATTCCTGAACTTAAGGAACTTGAATTGGGTAGTAATGCACTTCAAGAAATCGATCTTTCACCATTAAGTGGATACTCGAGTCTCCAGAAACTGAGTCTCTTTAAGAATAGATTCAAATCAATCGACCTGAAGCCTTTAGCAAAATGTAAGGGATTGGAAGAGCTTAATCTAGGAACGAACCAACTAGAAACTATTGATCTGACGCCTCTAGGTTCGTCCCAAAGTCTTCGAAGGCTCAGACTCTTTAACAATGGATTAGTTGAGATAGATATCAACCCACTAGCAGGATGTGTCAATCTAGAGGCTCTAGAGGTCGAAAATAATGCACTCAAGTCAATAGATCTGAATCCTTTATCAAACTGTGCGAATTTGCTTCAGCTGAATCTGATGTACAATAAGCTCACTGAAGTTAACCTCGAACCGTTGTCTGGTTGTGCCAAACTCAAATTTGTGTATCTACATCACAATCAGATTAAATCGATCGACCTATCAGCATTCAGCCACTGCCCAGACTTTCGAATACTACGACTGGGTGGTAACACATTAGAAGAAATTAATCTTGAGCCTCTATCATCATGCAAAGAGCTACGACGATTGGGTCTTGCCATGAATGGAATCTTAAAATTAGACCTGAGCCCCTTAGCTGGAGCAGAACATCTTTCGAGTATAGATATTGCTGGAAATCGATTAACAAAGCTTGATCTCTCACCACTTGAAAACTGTGAGGAATTGACAGAGCTCTATCTTTATAGTAACCATCCTCAAGAAAATGAATTTTCAATGTTGAATATCTCTGCTTTGTTCAACTGTACAGAGCTTGAGGATTTTGGCGTGAGCGAAGAGACTGTACTACAGGCTGACAGGAATTTGCAGGACGAAGACAACCTACCTCCTGCAATCGAGGACTTGATAGAAGAAAACAGAATAGAATGGATGTAGAGTAGTGTTTCGCGCGCACATATAGTAGATTTATATGAGGCTCAATCTAAGAAAGGATAGCTTTGCCATTCCAATTGAGGATTCGCTATGTCGTCGAGGGAGCAAGAAATCGCCAAGATTGCGAAAATGTATGCGAGGTACCTTAACGGACCTCTTGGTCATGGAGTAATGGACCACCTGAAGGAAGGAGAGAGTTTTATAATTCGCTCACAAGATGAGATGCTCGAAATAATTAAGCAAAAAGGAAAAGCTGTTGTCAAAATTCTTGAGAATCCGACCAATGAATCTACAAAAAATTCAGGTGGTTTATCAAACCTGCACTAATTTTATGACTGATAAATCAAAGCGAATATAACTGATTCTTGCAGATGAAATACTAGGATTTGATAGAGATGGTAGTGGAAATGGACGATGATACCAGGGAACAAGTCGCTGAACTGTTCACTGGAATAGTCGATGATGTAACGATTCACCTCTTCATTGAGAAAACAAACTGCTTATACTGCAATGATGTGAAAGACATGGTCGAGCAACTTGCTGAGTTGTCTGACAAGATCAAAATAGTGGAACATAAGGGGTCTCTTGGCTCAGCTGATGCAATAGAGATGGGTGTGGAGCATCATCCTGCAATCGTGCTTCATGGAAAGGAGAAGTACAGCGTAAAGTTTTACGGCATACCTGCAGGTCATGAGTTTGGAGCTTTGGTTGGTTCTATAATTGATGTATCAACTGGAACCGCTCCATTGCCACCTGATGTAATTGAGGATATCGTTTCGATTGATAAACCAATAAACATCAAGGTCTTTGTGACACCGCAATGTCCATACTGTCCAGATATGACTCGACTCGCACATCAGGCATCTATACTCAACCCACTCATCTCATCAGAGATGATTGAGTCACTCGAGTTTCAAGAACTGGTGGCAAAATATGGAGTTTATGGTGTTCCAAAAACCATAATCAACGAAATTACTACAATCGATGGACTTTCTCCTGTTGATATGTTTGTAGAGAAATTGTTTGAATCAATTGATAATTGACACTTCCAAAAACGATTATAGAGTAAATAGGTTTCTTATGTTATGGAAACCCAATCGTTTGTAATAATGTTGAGACCTGCCAATGAATATGGAACAGATGGCACAGAAGAAAGAGTATCTGAACATTTCAAGTATTTGCAGCAACTATTGAAAGAAGGCAAACTGACCATGGCTGGCAGGTTCTCTGAAGTACTAATTGGCCTCGTAATGCTAGAAGCTAATTCAAGGGAAGAGGCACTCAAAATAATGAAGAGCGATCCTGCTGTTAAAGCAGGCATCTTCCATGCAGAGTTATATCCTTGGACTATAGCTTTGAAGGCGTAGTAATCATCAGGTAGTATCGTCTTGACATGTGAAGATGAATTCGTTCTCATTCACGTATTTGTAAGCTTGATATGCTGCATGAACACCTTCACTGACACCAGTTATAGCCTGTTTGAATTCACTGTCCACAACATCACCCGCGGCATAAATGCCTTCGACATTTGTTCTACTTGAGCGGTCAATCTTTATCTCACCCTTTTCGTTGAGTTTAACACCCAATTTCTTTGCTAAGTCAGAGTAAGGTATTCCACCAATCGCAACAAAAATACCGTCAAGAGGCAATGTATCTGATCCATTATACGGTCTGTCAAGTTTTACTCCAGTTACTTTCTGTTCGCCAAGGACTTCAGTCACATTGGTTTCGGTGATTATTTCTATCTTGGGTTCATTCTCAACACGTCGGGCATTCACTGGTTCAGGTCGTATTTTCTCACGCCTGTAAATTATATACACCTTGGGGCAATATTTCGCCAATAACAATGCCTCTTTGACAGCACTATCGCTGCCGCCAATAACTCCCACCACCTTGTCTTTGTAAAGAGGGGCATCACATAAAGCACAGTAGCTTACACCTTTGTTCTTAAGCTCATCATGGCCCGGAACCTCTAGTTCCCGCTCTTTCATTCCAGTAGCAATAAGAATAGATTTCGCTAGGAATGTTTTGCTCTCCGTGACAACGTAAAAGTAATTCTCTTTTGAACGGAATATATCATTCACAGTTCCAGATTCAATGAATACGGGGTAATCTAAAGCATGTTCCTTTAATTTGTCAGCTAGTTCTTGTCCAGTGAGTTGAACAAATCCAGGATAATTTGCTACATCATCGGTGAGAGTGATTGTTCCGCCTTCTACATTCCCAATGACTGCAACACTGAGGTCTAGTCGAGCGGCATACATAGCCGCCCCATACCCTGTCACCCCAGATCCAATAATGACTAAATCATACATCTTTTCACACTCCTAGCTTTCTCTTAATTCGACGTTCCATTCTTCGATCGAATCCCACAAAGACATCTCCATCAATAGTAATAACGGGTATGGCCATTTGCCCGCTTATCTCTTTTAATTCCCTTAGAGTTTCCGGGGTTTCAAAAATGCACTTTTCCTCAATCTCAACATTGTTAGTTGAGAGAAACTCCTTCACCAATTTGGAGTGAGGGCATTCAGGTGCTGTGTATACAATTGCTTTGACCATGATAAAGCATCATCCTGTGAATATATTTGAACACTGACCTGTTTTATCTGCTCACTGATATAGATTATGAAGATGTCACTTCAGACATTGGCATTTGTGAACACCCTTAAGTAGACAACGAACCTTATGCTCTTCAGAAATCTGGAGTGAATCAGTCATGAAGAAGGAAGAGACTCTCGCATTCATCGATAAACAAATGGATCTCGAATTGAGAATTGTGAAGATTGTAGAAGAGAATGTTGCTCAACTTGGCAATGCATTTGTGAAGGACCTCCTCTTGGCAATCTCTACAGATTCCAAGAAGCATGCAGCATTACTAAAATCACTTCGAAAAGCGGTCGAAGGCCCTACTCCGTTCATCAGTGAGAAGGAGCGAGACAAAATTGCTAAGGGAATAGAGGCTCATATCAAGTTGGAAGAGCAAGCAGTTGCTACCTATGGTGAGCTCGCTGAGAAGAGTGACAGCGACCAAGTAAAGACCATAGCGCTGATGATTCGTGAAGATGAGTTTCGCCACCATGCGCTTTTGAAAGAGCTTCATAAAGCAGTTATCGAACCTGAAACCTTGACTGAGGATGACATATGGGATGTAATGTGGAAGGACACACCATGGAAAGGTAGTCCTGGTGGCTAGATTGTGACTATTCAGGAGTAAATCTGTCCACAATGGCCATGAATCCATCATCTAGTCTTTCTAGTCCAATACCAGTTCTAGCTGATATCATATGGCCCCCCATGTTGTATTTCTCCATAACGTAGCGCATCTCCTCAGAGATGAAATCATAACGCTCCTCATTTAGAAGGTCGACCTTGTTTGCTACTAACATGAATCTTGGACCATCGCCAGATAGCAGTTTTAGTTTGCTATTCTCCTGGATTGCAGGAATCCAATATCCCTCGAGATTATCTAAAGTCTGCAGTCGAGTCACATCAAAAAACAGCAGGCCTACTGAAGCTCCTCTAATCATTGATTTCATCTGATCGATGAATCGGAGTTGTCCACCGAAGTCCCAGATTGAGAGAGTGACCTCTTTCCCACTAGTTGTTGTTAGTCGTTTAGTGTCGAAACTTGCACCTATTGTAGTTCTGAGAAATTTAGGGTCTGGAAAATTGCCTGTTGTATAACGTTGAGTGAAGGAAGTCTTCCCACACTCTGTGTCGCCCAATACAACAGCCTTCAGGATTTTCATTAAGGACACCTTAGTATTCAATCTTTATCGAACCATCTTCTTCTACGCCTAGATCTTCGACTTCTTCTAATTTCTGAACAGTCCTTGACAGACGTGCCATTACGGGCGGACTGCTTAGTAGAGCTAACGTCCCTGCAAACAGTAACAGAGCAATTCCACTCACTGGAATAGCAGGGGGTATGGGTGGAATTCTGTCAGAGTACATAGACACAATGGCAATCATTAATGCTGCGATAATGAACGTCATCAATCTTCTTGCTGCCGCTCCTCCTCCTGCTCGAGTGATTCGAATTGCTAGTCGGACAAACATCAATGCTCCAATTAGTATCACTCCACCGATTGCTAACCAAACTATATCATTGGAAATAAACCCGGGTTGGGTTAGAGGGACTGTCAAAAAGGCTGCACCAGTGCCAAAAATGATAAGCGCCTCTCGAGTCACTGTCTGAGCCCAGTCACCATAGAGTGACGATACTGCTGCAAGCATGAATGCAATGATTGCCAAAGA
>JAEORI010000086.1 GCA_016840965.1 Candidatus Thorarchaeota archaeon
AATGAATAGAAACAGCAAAACATCTTATTGGGATGGTCGGCATTTTTGTCCATGGTTTAGACAAAGAGGACCCCCCTAATCATGGTCTTCATGAACACTTGACTGGTATAATGCAAAGGTGAACTTCTAATTGGTAGATATTGAAGGCGCATCCACAAAGGCTCTGCTTGATCGTTTCAAGCAGTCTGTAGGCCGAGCCAATGAATGTCTTACAAATGAAGATTACCAACAAGCAATGGCTCTCTACTTTGATGCCAGTCAATCTGCAGATGAGATGACTCAGCGTTTTCTCAGCCTGCTTATCAAAACAGCTCCAAGCACAGCACACAAGACATTGCTTATCGAGGTTTTAAGCTGGCGACTTCGGTACTTCACAGCACAATATGATTACCATCTTGCAGTAGCGCAAACTTTGTCCGGTCTACCCAGAGAAGAATGGATTGCTAGACTGGAAACTATTCTTGTTCTCTCGCAGAGTTTAGTTGACATGATTCTTCCTGTTTATAATCAGAAAGATGAAGACCCAATAATCCGACAGAGAATAAAAGACCTCTTTGATGATTGGATATCTGGGATTAGAAACCTGATTCTCAACCTCCGTTCCTGGGGTATGGCAAGTGCTCAAGCTGCACGAGTTCTCGAGTGGGCTATGGACAATGGGATTGGATGATTAGTACAAAACAAAAAGTATCGGGTTCTATTTCTTTGCTTTTCCCTCAACGCCCAATATGGCGACTTCGGTATCTGCAAGCTGATGATGACTGTCCAAATAGCAGATAAGATAGTGGTCATTGTGCTTGACAACGACAGGGGCTGGAAAACGTTTGACTTTCTTCAATTCATCTGTTGGAATCTCCCAATAGATTGATTCCTTACAGACGGGACATTGCATCCATTTCAGCCCTTCAGCCATTTGTAGTTCCACCTATGTATAGTCGGGCGGTACAGGTGTCAGAATCAGCAATGGTACTAAAAAGCGTTTTCTAGAGGTTCAACAAACAGTGGGTTTCATAATTTGGTCACTCATCATCGAGGTTAATATCCCACGCTCCAGGGTCCTCGAGGTCTCTACTGAGAATGGGTCTTTTTCGAGTTTCAAGTGAGTCCAAATCATAACGGTCACTATCTATAACCAATTCGTTTGAAACCTCATCTAAATAGGCTGGAATATACCCGTTTTCAATCAACCTGACTATCAATTTCTTCAATTGGTTCTGACCCAATCCTGTACTTTCCTCAAGGCTGGCAAGTGTTACAGCTGCCTCGGATTCAAGTGAAGCTCTGATAAATCCCGCAAGAACAAGTTCGAACGAGCGCCTCAGTTTTTCAAGTTCACTCCGGTCAATCTCATCCGCTAGAACCGATTCCATTAACTTGTTGGCATCTCCAAAACGGTACTCGTTGAGCATCAGTGCGAGATCTATGAGTCCTGTGACCTCTCCCTTAGTGATTTGAATGACCGCATCAATCAACTGTCTTGAAAGGTCTAGGTCCCCTCCAGTGATTGCACAGAATGCTCCTTCTAGTAGTAAGTAGGGGTCTTTCTTCTCTTCAGCTGCAGAAACATATGCTTGAGCTGCAATCTGACAATCAATCTCGAACTTCTCATGTTCCCCATGCTTGACCCACGCCGCGCCAGCATTAGTCATTATCAAAGCGGCTTCTGCATATTCTTTCGCTAACATGCCATGTTCATATGCTCGTTCATATGCTTCTGCTGCTTTAGAGTATGACTCCCAATTTTTCCAGCAATCACCTGTCTTTCTGAAGAGTACCAGAGCTTCACTATTTTTTCCACGTTTTGCCATCTCTTCAGCCAGCTCTCCCAGTTTCTGGCATTCCGACTGAGGCAAGATTATCAGGACTCCGTTGTGGAACTGAACGTACTATCTAATGACTCCATCTTTCATGCTGAGTGTTCGTTTGGCAAACTTTGCGATTTCCTGATTGTGTGTGACAAGAACAACAGTCATTCTTTTCTCTCTATTGAGCTGAGCGATAATTTTCAGGATATTTTCACCAGTCTTGGAATCAAGATTTCCTGTTGGCTCATCGCAGAATAGGATTGGCGGGTCGTTCACGAGCGCTCTTCCAATAGCCACCCTCTGTTGCTCTCCACCAGACAATTGTTTTGGGAAGTGGTCTCTTCTTTCCAACATATCCACTTCACGGAGAACTGCAAGTGTTCTATTCTCTTGTTCCTGCTTTGTCAAATCCTTTCTAGGCCAGAGGACAGATTCGATGTTTTCGTATGCAGTCAGATTCTCAACCAGCAAGAACGCTTGAAACACAAAACCAATCTTCTGAGCACGTACCTTTGGAAGGTCTCTCTCACTGATCAGTGTGACATCAACTGCATCAACAAGAACACGACCAGATGAGGGGGCTTCGAGACCAGACATAACATGGAGTAGTGTGGATTTTCCACATCCGCTCGGTCCTAGGATTGCTACAAAGTCACCTGCTTCTATCTCAAGATTGACATCTTTGAGCGCTGCAACAGTATTTTTACCTTTACCAAATTCTTTGTTGACTTCTTCAATTTGAATTATCGGTTTCGCCATGTCTTATTCCTCCCTGAGTGCTCTCATTGGTGGGATTTTGGTTGCTCGCCACATGGATAGTCCTAGTCCTGGTAGCTGTGCAACTATAATCCAAAACAGAGTAACAAACATGGATATGAGATCAACATAGAGGAGTGACCATAATCCTGTTACATTTGTAACTCCAAGGAAATACGCTGTCAATCCAAGAATCTCAACACTTACTTGGAAGACTACAAGAAATGCAGTGAAAGAAACAAGTATGACTTCTCCCATGACGAGAAGCATCACGTTCGAGTTATCCCATCCAATGCATTTGAAGATGGATATATCTCGTCGTCTGAATTGAGAAACTAAAATTGCATATATCGTTGCGACAATGAAAGCTAAACCAATATAGGATAAATCACCCGGATTGGTTGTAAGACCTTTTGCCACAATTATGTACAAAATTGCATAGATTAGAATGAATGCCAAAACTCGAATTCTGGCTCGATATGCGAATTTAATGCTCTTGAAGAATACCCTGAGATTCAAGTAGTCGACCTCCCTATAGTAGGCGCGTATAACGAATCTCTCAACTCATTTGGCTTAATGTGTTTTGTGGGCACAAATAACGAATTACTCCTTCTCAAGATCCATATTTATTGGACTCCCATCAGCAGGCCACAACTCTCGCCGTAGAAGGTCTCTGATAGCAACCCTGATTGCTTCGCTCCTTGATGGATACATACCGATTTCTACTAGTTTGTCAAGGCCTTTCACATAAATATCGCTCATCTTCACGGTAACAAGTTGCACAGGTAATCCCTCGCGGCAGGTGTTAACCGGGTAATACCGGATATAAGTCGATACCACGTTTCGCTGGCTCCGCGCCAACCTCTCTGGACCTGCTGAATGAAACTTTCACTCAGGGACATTCGGCCCATAAAAGGCTAAATATGGTGAAACCATCTTCGAATAAGGAAACCTGCAGGTGGAAGCAATTTTGCATCCTTATGTGATTCCCTATTATCAACAAGAAAGGTGAGTATTTGAGTAGCGGTGGATTTGACTACATGCGTAAGGTCGTCATGATTGGCGCTGGCGGTAGTGGAAAGACTGCTCTGGTCAACCGTTTTCTCACCCACAAGTTCTCTGAAGAATACATTGTGACGATTGGATCGCAGTTTGCCGTTAAAACTGTTGAAATAGAATCTGCAAACGGGCGCAATGTGATTGTCAAACTTCTTGTATGGGATCTTGCAGGTCAACAGCGATTCGATTTTATTCGCGGAAGCTACTATCGAGGCTCCAAAGGTGCACTCCTCGTTTTTGATACGACTCGTAAGAGCACATGGTTGGAGTTGCCAAAGTGGATCAAAGAAACTGAGGATGCTTTAGGCGAGAGAATTCCAATAATTCTCCTTGCAAACAAGGTAGACCTAGCAGAGCAGAGAGTGATCACAAGAGAGATGGCTGAGGAATTCGTTCGTGAGTACAACCTCACGGGATATCTTGAAACGAGTGCGCTGTCAGGCCAGAATGTCGAAGAGGCGTTCAATATGCTTGCTAAGAGTTCGATGGCAACTTCTTAGACATTACCAATTACTGCTCTAACCAAAACCACTAAAGAGAGAAAATTCACGGACGATAAGTAATCTACTGATAATAGAGTGAGTCCCATGACAGATTCAAATCTTAACTTGAAATTTCTAGAGCAACTCTGTAATGCCTTTGGTCCAAGTGGTCATGAAGAAGAGGCACAGAAAGTAGCTCACAATTATGGTAAAAAATTCGCAGACGAAATACTCCAAGACGGACTTGGGTCATTAATTTTCAAGAAGGGAAAAAGTGGCCCGAAGATAATGCTTGCTGGACATGTTGATGAGATTGGTTTCGTCATCACCAACATCAAAAAAGATGGTTATCTAGAGTTTCATCAGCTAGGAGGCTGGTGGGACCAGACTCTTTTGACACAAGAGGTTTTGATTCAGCCATTCAAAGGTGAGAAAATCATTGGCGTCATCGGTGCTCCACCACCACACCTTCTTACTCCTGAGATGCGTGGCAAGGTTGTCACAAAGGAGAATATGTACATCGATATTGGTTGTTCATCTGCGGAAGAAGTCAAGAAACTCGGTATTAGAGTAGGAGATTCAGCTGTTCCTGTTTCTTACTTCAGAACTATGAAGAGAACTCGGAAAGAGAAGAAGAATGAGGATGACAAAGATGCGAAGGAGGAGACCCGTGAGGTCACTCTTGCAGTTGCAAAAGCATTCGATGACCGTATTGGTGTTTTCATTGCTCTCGAAGCGCTACGTCGCATCTCTGAAAGCAATATTGAGCTTCCAAACACTGTGTACTTCTGTTCTACGGTCCAGGAGGAGATTGGGCTTAGAGGCGCTAAAACTTCGGCTCAGATGATTAAACCTGACATCGGTTTTGCATTGGATGTTGACATATCGGGAGATTCGCCAGGTTCTGAAGGACTTGTTCAGAAGATGGGTAAAGGTGTGGCAATCTCTGCAGGTGATGGATCTATGATTCCTAATCCAAAATTCCGTAGATTTGTCATGGAGATTGCTGAGGCGAGAGAAATCCGACACCAACCAGCGTTTCTTAAAGCAGGTGGGACCGATGCTGGTCAAATTCATCTTGCAGGTATGGGTGCTCCATCACTGTTCTTAGGTATTCCAACTCGTTACATTCACTCCCATCATGGAATACTTGACATCAGCGATGTTGAGGCTGCAGTCCAACTTCTTATCGAAGTTTTGCAAAAACTTGATGAAAAGACAGTCAAGAGTTTTACAACTCTGTAGCGAAAGAAGAGCAGCCTAGCAGACTACTAGGCTGACTCGCATCTTTTTTGTTTATATTAGCGTTCACGCTTGCCATCGATGAATTCATCGACGCGTTTTCTTGCCTCGAAATCATCTATCTGATAACGTGGATGTTTGAAACTGTAGGAACTGATACTTGAGAGTTCCCCTCCAATTCCTCTATCGAGTGCAATCTTTACAGCTCTAGCAACATCGATAATAACTCCACCACTATTGGGCGAGTCCTGAACTGATAGCTTCAAGTCAAGATCAATTGGCAGGTCTCCAAAAGCCCTAGATCTCATGCTGATGTAGCAAACTTTGTTGTCTTGTAGGAATGGTACGTAATCACTCGGACCAATCTTGGTAGGAAGTTCATAATCTACACAGCTTGTAACTGCTTCAGTCTTGCTGATTCTCTTTGAGCTCAGTCTGTTTTCGACCTGCATATTTTCAAAGTCTGTGTTTCCGCCAATGTTAAGCTGGTATGTGTTCTCAAGAATCAAGCCCCGCTTGTCAAAAAGTTGAGCAAGAATACGATGAAGGATTGTTGCACCAAGTTGACTCTTGATGTCATCTCCTGCACATGGGATTCCTGCTTTCTCAAAAGCCTGTGCAAGTGGGGATTTAGGGTCTGAAACGATAAACTCAGGGATTGCATTTATGTATCCTATCCCAGCATCCAGGGCAGCTTTTGCATAAATTCTCGAGCTCTCCGCACTTCCAACAGGGAGGTAAGAAACGAGCAAGTCCGCTTTTGCTTTCTTAAGTTCTTCCACTATATTCACTGCTTCAATCTCCTTCTCATCATATGCAAAGAAGGACTCTCTCATGTGGGGTGCAACACCATCTGATATGGGGCCGGGCAATACCTTGACGCCAGTCTTTGGAACATCAGGAGCGAATGCTACACAGCAGTTAGGCTCTATCCACATGGCCTCAGCAATATCAAGACCAATCTTCTTTTTGTTTGCCTCAAAGGCCGCAACAAACTTGAGGTCTTTTGGAAAGTAACCGCCAAAATCTACATGCATTAGACCTGGAACTTCTTCATCTGCCTTAGCGTTTCTGTAGTAATGTGTGCCTTGAATCAGCGCAGACGCACAGTTACCAAGCCCGGCGATTGCTATTCGGACATCTCCCATTTTCGACTCACCTTATCTAAGTATTCTATAGTCATAGAATAGTTATTTCTTTTAAAACTTGCGAGCTGGCAATCTCAGCTTTCAGAAGCATTATCGTCTTTTTCAGATGCTTCAGCCTCTATTCTTTCATAATCTGAGAAGAGCAGCTTTTTTGCGGACGCAATAGTCTTAGGGCCAATCCCTGGAATTTTCCCCCAATCATCAATCTGAAGGATGGCTTCTTGAGGTGAACCAAATCGCTCGAGAATACTCCTAGCACGAACAACATTGATTCCAGGGAAACCAGCGATGAAGAACTCTTGCTCGTCATTCATCGTATCGAGTCCTTTCCTTGTTCTAATTACAGGAAGTTTCTGACCTTTCTGTTTCCTCTTCTCATCATCTCCAACTAGAACACCGTAAAGCAAACCTGCTGAATGTAATGCATTGTATCCTTTGATAACCTGAATACCCCTCTCACTGATACTCTCAATCAAGGCATCCAAGGCACTAGGATGAATATAGCTTGCACGTTCCATTGTCACAAAGTATGGCCTTCCTTTGGTCTGTTTGGTTGAGAAGGGTATGTAGATACACCCTTTCATCGGATCTCTTCGAATTGCAAGGATATTCTCAATAAGGACATAGGGCTTGTCATATTCTAGTAGTGCATCTAGCTGCTTTGTTAGTCGGGGTACACCAGCAGCACTGCCTTTCAAAGTATTCACAAAATCATTAACGGTTTTTCTCTCAATAGCGACACCATCGACTCCAAGGATGTCTCCGATTGGAATCTTCTGGACTGAGTATGTGATTTCTTCTTTGTCCAACATTGACATGAGATGCTTTACAGCATTCTTGCCCTTTCCTCCGGTTTCATGTATATCGATAACAATCTCCGGAACATTTCCGAAAAGATCTGATTGCATCATTAACCCCCATCAAAGAGCGTCATGACTGCAGCCATCGAAACTTCTCTTGCCAGCTTTGGATCATCTGCTGAACCTATGATCACAACATCATTATCCTCAGGCCGCAAGCTTTCTATGATTAGAACCGTTTCAGCTTCATAAGCAAGTAGAACGTGGAAGTCATCTGGTGGCATGACCAATCGAACGTTCTTCTGTACTAGTGTCGTTGCTCCTGCTTTCCCATATCCTCCTTGGATGATTGCTTCGTCCCTCTGTCGAACACCATCCGTCACAAGTGATGCTTTGTCTTTTACAAGATTGGCGTAGGCATAATCATACATCACAAGTTGCTTAACATCTAGCATTAATCCACGCGGAACATCACGTATGATTTCATCGAATAACCTCTGACCACTGATTGTCAACCTCTGACCTTGCTTTCCTTCTGGTTCAATGTAGTCTGACTCAGTGAGTCTTTTCAAAAGAGTTCTTGCACTTCCCTCTCCTATCGACATCTTGTCACAGAGTTCATACCTCCCAAGGGGCTGCTCTCTACCTATCATTATCAGAGCCACTACTGCCTGATGCGGTTTGAACGCTGGTGCAACACGTCCATCGGCTGGCTCAGAGAGTCTTATGAACTCGTCTTTCCATGTCAAAACATACTACTCTCCAGCTTCTCTACTTCAATCCTTGACTCAGCACTCCAGATAAGGTCTTTGAGTTGTCTTGTCAACACTGTATCTAGCATGGGCACTACTTGTGAGAAGATCACTGCATTTGAAATCACATGTAAGATTGTGAATGGTATTGCTGCAAGCACCGCTAGCATGAATGGTACACCAAAAGTTACAGAATACCCGAGATTAGTGATCTGGTCAAATATGAATGTAACAAAGGCTCCTGTAATAGCGAGCTCCAATTTTCTGGGGTTAAGGCGTTTGCTATTAGTTCCTCGTCTTCCCATGATTGATCCTACTGCGATGATGTAAAACCATCCGATGACTTGTGATGCCCATATCTGGGGAATAAATCCTCCCCATGGGTTGATGAGTCCAAATAACAGAGACATGATTAACGTTGACCAGATTGCCATATGAGCTCCGAAGATGTATGCAGTAACAAACAGGACAGTCGATCCTAACTCGAGATTAGGAACTGCAACCAATGCATAGTTACCAACTAATGCTAAAGCAGT
>JAEORI010000087.1 GCA_016840965.1 Candidatus Thorarchaeota archaeon
CAATCTTTGTCTGAAGTTCTTTAAGCTGCTCAGAAAGCTTTTCGGTCTGTTTCGTTGTGGAAGCCAATCTCATCTCTATCGTTTTCTGTCGATCCTCTAGCTCCTCCACAACAGCAGGTTTCTCGACCTTGAACATCACCTGTCCTACAGCTTTGTATGTAACTCTTTCATCATGTTGCTTCTTTAATTCCTCAAGCGTTCCCTTAACCTCAGTCAGCTCTGCCTGAAGCGTCTGAGACATAGCTGTAAGAGTTTCATGATTACGTCGCATCGTTTCGAATTTCTGTAGTTCTTGTTCCAATGCGGGGGGTATAGTTTGGGCCATTATCGATTCACTCCGTCTCACAAAACGACTCGTTTCAGACTGCGCCATCTGAGACGTGACTTAACTGTTTTGGCATGACCTCAGGCTAGCTCAATAGTTCGAATACATGCAGAAACCCATGCTAGGTACGAATTCATTGCAGCTCGCATCGCTGTGAGATCACTCGCTTCAATTTCAATAATCAGAATAGAATCTCGAATCGAAACGCTTGTTGTGGCTCGATCAGACGGACCAGATTTGGTTTCAGGGGTCAATGCACCTAGAAGCAGTTCAGCAGTCTTCTTTGAATCAAGTGGAATTTCAATTGTTGATTTCCCTCTCACAAGACTAGAGCTCATCATTTTCACCTCTTCGGAGAGAAGCCACTCTGATTCTAGGACCTATCTCAACCCTATCTTTTGTGTGGTAATGAGTCCAAAGAATTTTTCCAGAAGGAACATCCTTGAGCCAGATAATCGATTGGCCAGGTTCTTGTTTAGTTTTATCTAATTGAGATAGATCAATCAATTCAAGATCTAGAAAGGATGATAATAGTTCTCCAAGACTGCGTGTCTTGTCACTGCTGTTGGACTCGACAAAAACTCCTATGACTGTGCTGATTCTCGGCTTTGTTTTGTTTACCTCACGGCGGAGCATAGCCATTTCTATCTTGATAGAAGCTAATTCGGTTCCAGTTGAAGACACAAAACTAAGAATACTTGGATTTCCTTTCCACATAGAAATGATTAGTGCGGCATTTGCTCCAGTCTGTCTTACACGTGCAGAGATCTCGGGCCTTCCCATGCCACCTCTATTGAATCGTTCTGTATTGGGAAGCACTGTCCACAGGTCACGTACAAAAGATCGCACTCGATTGGATGTCTTCCGAGAGGTTGTGATAAGTAGACTAGGCAAGATAGTCCGGCCTTGGTTAATCTTCTGATTCAGATATAGTTTCAGCTTCTTCTGCGTCTACAGTTTCAGCATCAATGACAACATCTTCTCTCTCAACATTGGGGAGGAAATCGACAGCTTCTTCGATATCCTCCTCATCACGAAGAGCAAGAAAGTCGCCAGAAACTCTCTGTGCGATTGCTCTTTTAGCAGCCTTACCAGCATCTGTGTAGGGCACATAAGCACCGCCAGCAAAGAGCAGATCACATTTACTGCATTTCCATAGCCCAACAGCCTGTCTCTTCAATGCTTTTGTAGCACATGCAGGGCACCGATTCGGTTCTTGCCTTCTACGATCTATGTCAAGTACTCTTCGACGCAGTTTTGCGCCGTATCTTGATCCGAATCTACCAGTGCTACCAACCTTTTTGGTTCGTGCCATGTTCGTGGTCTCCTTGTGATTATTACTTCATCCCACAAAAGGGAAATGAGGCTGCTGGAACCTATCAGTCGCCCAGCGGTTTCTCTTATTATCTTATCTATCCGTAGGTAGAAATTAGATGACCAGAATCATATCTGATCATCTATTCAAATCTATTCTACAGATTTTGTTGCTTCTTCGATTTTCTCACGAATGCCAGCTGCAGATTCTAGAGCCATTTCCATTGCTCTTTCAACAAGCTCCATGGAGATGGGACCAGCTCCACCACCTTTTTGCATAGCAGTGAAGTTGTTCTCTCGATCAACTGCCATTGTGAGTCTACAATCCTGTACAAACTCCTCCTTCAAGATGGGGTCGACAATGAGCTTGTCGTCAATCTTGGAAATTGTGTGCTCAATTGCCACGTTGTTAATGGGCAGGTGTATCAATTCACCAGTTTCGACAAGTTTGTCATTTTCCCATTTAATCTCAGGGTATTTTGTTGTAAGAAGTGCGACGTTGACGGCTATGGATGAGGCATCAATGAGATTACCATCATACTCTAGGGGATAGACGTCTGCAAAAACCATGTAGACTTTCTTTCCTTCCCTAATGCAGAGTTTCTTTGCATCAACGGTTTCAGATTCACGTACTCCACGGTCAACAACTCTAGCAAGTTCTATTGCATCTTCTTTGGGAGGTCCAAGCTCAAATAGTGGTGATGCAATGGGAGACATCTCAGCAGTTACCATTGTTACTCCTTCATCTGGAGCGTCTGGATATGGCTCTCCTACCAAGACTTTTACGCCTGCTACAACACTAGTATCACCTAGTTTGACAAGCGCAGATCCCTCAGCTTTTGCTGGAACGACATTTGCCTCAATCTCAAGTTCACGATACTCACTGAATCCACGGCCATCAAGACGTTCTCCTTTTCGAAGAAGGTCAGATATGAAATCACGATCAATGTGACTGATTGTTTCAGTACTATAATCACCCATTCTATTCATCCTCCATCAGTTCAGCTTCACCCAGATCTGTTTCTAGGTCATCTTCGTAGTCATCATCGTCATCGTCATCATCATCATCCGATTTCTTGACATAAGCGCGTTTTAGAGCTTCTTTCTGAAGTTCGTGTAGATACTTGCATGAATTGATACCCATTTGCATTGCTTCCACGAGTTCCTCCTTTGTGAAGGAACCGTCTTGCTGGAGAAGTGTTATCTCCTCAGTCTGCGGGATGATCGCCAATGGAATGTCGCCTTGACCGTACTTGTCTTCCTCATCTCCAAGGTCAACGAGAAGTTTGCCATCTGCCTTTCCTACTGCAACTGCAGGAACTAGACCTCTCATCGGAATTCCAGCATCAGCAAGCGCAAGTGAAGCAGCATTAATTGCTGCACAGCGTGTGCCACCATCAGCTTGAATCACAGTAATGAAAACATCAACTACTGCTTTCGGGAATTCTTCAAGAAAGAGTTGGGGTCTCAGCGCATTTGCAATAACCATTGAAATCTCCTTCTCTCTCCGAGATGGAGCTGGCCTCTTTCTGTCGGGAACGGAGAATGTTGCCATTCTGTATGTAACTCTAAGATAGGCTTGATCATTAAGTGTTAGGTGTCTAGGATGTAGCTCGCGTGGACCATAAACAGCGGCTAAGATGTAGGTCTTTCCTTGGCGTATTGACGCTGAACCATCAGCCTGTTTGAGTACACCAACCTTCAGCTCAATTGGTCGCATTTCATCAAGTCGTCGACCATCGACTCTCAAGCCCTCAGGACTAATTAGAAAATCAGGCTTTTCTTCAGGACTCATTCTTCACTCACATCCTCTATTGATTCTTCTATTTCTTCTTGTAGTTCGTCCTCGACCTCACTCGAGCTGTCTTCCAGCTCAGGTTGGGGTTCTGGTTCTGAATCCGGTTTTGATTCTGGTTCAGGTTCTGGCTCAGGTTCGGGTTCAAGTTCAGCTTCTGCAGTTTCATCCGCATCCACACTCTCTTCGTTTACTGTTTCAATGGAGCCTTTGATTTTTCCCAATTCCTCCACAAGCATTGTACTAATCCTGTCTGTAAGTTTGGATGTATGTGCCTGAGCTTCAATGGTCCTGAATGCCTTGATTGCAAGGCGAAGAATCTCCGTATTCGGAGCTCGTATCCATATTCGGCCATTCTGACCGACAATAGTTTGGATCTTCAAGTGGTCGTTAATCATGTTAATCATAGACCCTCTTCTGCCAATAATCCGCGGGATTTTTGCAGGGCTCACATCTAAGACCATTCCTTCTGTGAGAACCCTCAGACCTCTTCCTTTCATTCCAAGGAAAGGACCACTGTTCCTATCGAACGCAATGATTTCTGTGGAGATTACGTCACCAATATCCATGTACTCTGAAATGTCGTCAGAGTAAGGACGCCTCAATGCGTTATTAGCATGAAGAGATGCACCATAGGGACCACCGATGTCCACCTTCCAGTTGTTGCCAGCTACAAGAGTGATTTTCCCGATTACAAGATCTCCTTCCTTTGGTATATAGGCGCCCTCCAGAGCAACAACCTTGACGGTGTTTCCTCTTAGTTCGGCTAAACCCACTAGAGAAGAGAAGATCTTACCATCTTCATCATATGTACCGAAGGAGGCTCTGTACCTACCTTCAGCAAGCAACTGTCCGGGGACAACTACTTCACGTTTTTGAAAATATACTGCCAATTATTATTTCCCTCATTATGATTCTAATTTTTATCATTACTATTGATTCTGATTATCTGATGACCTCTATTCGGATTTGTCCTTTCGTCAGCTTATTGAGTTCATCATAGAGCTCTTGTCTTTTCTGAGCAGGAATCTCAACGAGACCAGTCCATGAACCATCTTGCCCCCATGACTCCGATTTGATTACACCCGCTGTTGCCACTATATTGTATCCTTTTCCAGAGAATGAAGCGGGTAAGGTAATCTGCAATTTCACACTTTCGAAAGAAATTGGAATGACTACCCTGAGTGCTTTGACCACTGATGGTATTTGTTCATCAACATTTATGAATGGGTCAACACGGATTTTTGCTTC
>JAEORI010000088.1 GCA_016840965.1 Candidatus Thorarchaeota archaeon
CTTGGATTCCAGTCGTCGTATTGTTGAAATAACATCTTTTTGATGAATTAGATGTGTATCAATTACACTCCGTAGAGCGCGCCCGCGGTCTCCAATCCACACACTCATCGATGCACCTTGTTCCTGTCGAGCCCAAGCAGTTTCTGCGATGGCTTCTAATCCCGATAAATATCTGAGTGGACTGGTTTCATTTTCATGTGATAAAATGTAATCAGTTCCAAGAATATGAGGAATAATGCTTGGCCCAATCTTATCTAGCAATTTAGATGTTAAATGCTGAGTAAGATGTTGAGCTTCAGCGTTACTCAATGCGCTCATCGGAGAACGAAGTTTTGTGACTGGAATTTCAGCTTCGTTTAGTAACGTGTCACAGGCTTTCTGATCTCCACTTAGGCCTTGAATGAATGGACGTGTACTATATAGAAACAATTCATCAAGTGGTAGGAAGCCAAAACCAAACAGTCTAACTCCTTTCCGTTCTTCTATCAAATTTTGTCCTTTGGCTTGTTCAACTATCTCTTTGTTTGCTTTGGGTGATGATTGAACAGACTCATCAAGTAATAATGTTGCTGCAGCAGCCATCTGCAGCTCATAATTATCGGTTGAAAGATGTTCATCTGCGAGTACATAGGCTGTTGCAGGTACTATAGTATTAGCTCCAAAAGTTAGTGAGTTAACCTGCTCTGATTCTGAAGTTCCACCAATAAATATTGGGTAACTTTTAGTTTTCCGCAGTTTTTTCTTCCCTATGGTATCAATACCAACGAAAATAACTAACGCGTTCTCATGATTGACTCGAAGTTCATTGACCTTGTCCAGATTCAGGACAGGAGATTCAAATGACATATGAAATGCCTTGTTTGATTTCATAATGGCTCTGCACAATATTGCAGTGGCAAGTGTTGAACTTGTATAAGGAGAAGATACTAGAAACACTTGCTTGGCATCTTTGAGTGTCAAATCAGCACACTGTTTTTTCAGTGATGTAAGGGACGCTGAGCTACGTGTATTCTTACTCATCTCATGAAAACAAGTTTCTCGTCGATGATAAAACTATCTCAAAAGAACAGCAGCTTGGTCAGGACTGTATCTCCAATCTGCAGGCAAAACTCTCTTTTTGCGATAGTATTTCGATAGTCGGTGGATTTTGCTTTCGACCAGTTGAAGACCTCTTTTGGACACGTAATCTGTTTTGTTCTCTTCCATGTGTCTTCGCAATGTAGCAGCCTTTGCAATCATATTTCGAAGGTCTTCAGGGACACGCCTCTCAAGATCATTCTCGCGAAGTATATCCAATATTCGTTTTCCAGTAATCACCCGAACCAGAGGAATTCCAAATTGATCTCGGAGGGTTTGGCCTATCATAGAGGGAGTATTTCCAGCTTTGGCAAGTTCAATCACCTTGGTTTCTACCCACTGAGCATCTTTTTCTTTCTCTATCCATTCAGGAACCCTCAATGTTGAGGGACGTTTGCTACCTGATTCGCCTTTGCGTCTTGTGTGCATCCTTGCCATTGGAACTACCTCTAAGTCCAATATACCCTCAGAAGACGGGTCTGCACCACGGCCTAAGACTGTGGATATAAAGATTACCTTGTGGTTAGCAATTTCATTAAATAATAGTCTGCAGAATTATCAATGATATCTGCCACGTTCGCGGATTTCGCTCATCCTTGCTAGTGTTGGTTCTGCGTCATTTCTTAGTATGTCAACATAGCCCTCAAGAGTAGCATTTAACATATCCTCTTGAATATCCCAGTGAGTGGTTTCTAGTGCGCGTTGAATTAGATGTAAGTCAACGCCCTTCATCTCAACTGTAGCATTCATCTCCGACAGACCAAAATCTACAATCCACAGACGCGATTTTTCATCTACGATGATATTACTTGTAGTTGGATCCCCATGAACAACATTACCTTCATGAAGTAAAGCAATTAGCTTGCCAAAGCCATGACAATGAGAAACTAAATCAGTTCGGGAGAGCTGTGGTGCTAGTTGTTTAAATTGGACACCTGCTATGAAATCCATTAGAATTGAATAATTTTCAAGGTCGACAGAATAAACAGCTGGTGTAGGTACTCCAAGTGCTCGTGATATTGTCAACATCTTGCATTCTCGACTGGTTCGTAATTTTCTGAGCTGTGAGTCTATTTCTCTCAAGAGGTAGGACTTGCCTTGGCGCCATTTTAGTACAAATGGGAGTCCCCATTGCTCGATCTTGTAAATGACTGACTCTGCACCTCTTGCTATCATTTGTTCCATCTTACCTACCTCCACAAAATATCTTGGTCGTCAGTGCGCCATTTTGGTAGCACGTGAGAGTTCTCAACTTTGATTTGATGACCTGCATTATACTGAAGAATTCCATTCCAAGCAATCATTGCACCTTGATCACCAGCTAAGGAAGGAGATACTCGATGGAACTTGGCTTCATGTCTTTTTGCTACACCTGATAATATCTCAGTAAGTCGACTATTACGAGCAACTCCACCAGTTAGGAGCAGCTCTTTCTTCTTGGTGTGTGCTATTGCACGTTCTGCTACCTCTGCAAGCATCCCGAAAGAAGTTTCTTGTACACTATAGCAGATATCGGGTATAGAAACACCTTCTGAATAGAGCTTTTTTGCAGCAGTAAGCATACCTGAGTAGCTTAGGTCCATCCCTTTTACTGAGTAGGGAAGATTGTGATATTCCTGGCCGTTCTTAGCATGTTTTTCTATGATAGGGCCACCAGGGAAATCCATTCCTAACTCTCGACCAAGAACATCCAACATATTCCCAATTGCAATATCTAGAGTTTCGCCGAAAGTTCTGAATCGACCACCTGCAAAAGCGATGACTTGTGTGTTCCCACCAGAAACATAGACTGTTACTGGATCATTGAAGTTGGATTCTAGACAACCAATCTCAATATGAGCAACGCAGTGGTTGACATCAACAAGTGGAATCTTCAATTTGAGAGAGAGAGTTCTGGCAATGGTGGCGGTAGTTCTGAGACATGGACCCAATCCAGGACCTCGAGAGAAGGCAATAAGATCTATTTCTTGAAAATCAATTCCAGATTTCTGAACCGCATCTTTGATTATTTTTGGACCCAACTCTGAGTGATGACGACTAGCCTCGCGTGGATGGATACCACCTTGAGCTGGTTTAAGCATGTCCCATTCGTTTGACAGAACCTTACCTTCACTTGTAACGATGCCAGCACCAAATGAGTGTGCAGTTCCTTCAATTCCTAGACAGTAGAGCGTCATTTTATGGTAACTCGAGTGAATCTGTTCTAGTAAATCGTGTGTATCAACATAAGTTGACTCTTACGCTTGGACCATATTGACCTGTATCGTATCTAGCAAAGGCTTTATAATACACTCAGAGGGCCTCTCTTGAGAGGTGTCCTAAGTGCCTGAGAAAATGCCGATAAAAGCCTTAGAACAACAACTCAATGATATTGTTTCAATAAAATTGAAAGACCAGAGAATCTTTCGAGGGCGCCTAACACGGTGTGACATGTACATGAATCTCACACTTGCAGATGCAGAGGAACTTGAAGAGGATGAAATCAAAGCTAAGTATGGTCAAGTTCTGATAAGAGGCAACAATATCCTGTGGATTCAGATTCCTGAATAATCAGGTTCATGTAGACTTCGAGTGTGTTCATCACTCAGTGAATTTATCGCTCAATCTCGCGGCGATATCGTTCCACTAACTCCACTAGCTGCTCCTCTCCTTTTTGCCTAGCTTGTTCACGTACATTTCGCATGAATGTCTGAAGTTGTTGATTAAACTTCACACGACTAATAAACGCAAATTCATCTACTCGTTGAAGCTCTACTTCTTTGGCATTGATGACTGGAATAAGTGCTTTAATCAGTGCATCTTGTGGAAGATGTGAGAGAGGTGTGTCTACAACCACAGCTCGTATCTCTCGATCAATGAGTATTCCTGCTGTCTGTTGACCTCCACCTGAGGCGTCTTCAAAAAGGACAACATCACCACGCTTCAAACCAACTTTCTTCATGAATTCTTCAATACTTTCTCGGGTAAAGTGAGGAATTGTTTTTACAGCTAGCATATCTCCGCGCATTTCTAAACGTTTGACTCCCTTCAGACGTTCGAGACGCTTGCTCAAGGTATCTACTTGTCTTCTTAGTGAGTGTGTTTCCCGCTGTGTTTTCTTCAACGTGGATTTGATTTTCTCCACTTCACGGTCTCGTTTGATTTTCCAATGATTCTCGCGGTTTACTATTTCGAGACTCTCTGTAAGTTCGCTCTCTCTAAACTTCAGATATTCTACGAACCGTTTAAGGTCATCAATCTTCTCTGCAAGGAGTCTGTTTTCAGATTCTAAATGCTCCATTTTCGATTTTATTACATCAAAACGTTCCTGTGTCAAAGGTTCATCTTTAACTTGTGGTCGTTCAGGAATACTTTCTACAGGTTCTGATTCCTCACTTTCTATCTTAGCTAAAGCTTCATTGATTGAAGCACCCTTTATCACTAATGCCTTGAGATGGTTACGGTCAACTGAGAGTTTATCTTCACGAACTATTTTATCAATTTGTTGAAATTTGGGAAGAAGGCTCTTGAACGCAAATATTGCTGCTGTCATAGCATCACGTTCATGAGCATTTCGAATTTTTATTTCACCACCATATTCACGAGCTAGTTCCTGTTTGTCTGCGACCGCAATTGGTTTCTTGGGGGTGAATAAGGTGGCGTTCACCGTACTAGCAATCTTATCAACAAAGTGAGGAGCCTGTGGGACATCCGAAGCAACCATTGCAGGAATACCATCCTCATAGACCTCTCTGATAAGATCCGCTCTTGTAAGTCCCTTTTTACTTCTCAAGGCAAGTATTTTCCCGTCCAATGACAATAAACAATAGGCTGCTGTTGTTCCAGGGTCAATGCCCAGAATGAAATACTTTGGTTTTAAGTCTGTAACTGCAGGACGTGGTTCGAGTGAGAGAAATTCTACTCTTTTTCGAACAGGAGAGATGAGTACATTGAAATCCCCACCACGTTTAGATTCAACAAGACTACGAATTGCTGGTAATGGGGCGTATGTTACAATTCTTGCACTCGCATAACCAAAATCAGATATACGAGTATCGAGGTCATATTCGATTTCTGCAGCCTTCAACTGGGACTCTATGAAGCGGGTCATCTGTTGTATCTCTGAGTGGACTCTGCGACGATATCTGTTTGCACTCTGCCCACCACGACCAGGTTTCCGTCCTCGAGTCACTTTGATTTCAGTCTGTTCTCCAAAACATTCGAGTGAGTAACCAATACCTCTCGATGCTAGTTGTGTTGCAATACGAGCTGATTCCAGAGGACTTGGTTTACCTCTGGAGATTAGGCTATGACGTTTTGCTAATATTTTGAGAGGCGTTTGATGTGGTGGGATTCCGGTTACCTGAACAATTTTGGTTTCAGCTGGGATTCTATCTACAAGTTGAAAGAGAGATTTTGTATCCGGAACTATCTCAAAGATGTTATCTGTGCACAGCCATTTAGGAACAACTTCACGGACCAGTTTTAATAATGCACCTCGAGATAGTTCGGGAAACTCATTTAGGACTATCTCATTTCTAGCAATCACGCAAGCAAATTTCGGTGCTTTCTTTGAGGATGCACTATATGAAGGCAATATGTCGAAACCTATGATGAATACTTCATCGTCGCCCATTGGGCTCAGCACTCATTATTATGAGATAGGAAAAGGTATTGAACCTATTTGTTGGTTCAAACTTGTACAGTTGACAGTTTTGGTCATCCTCAAACAACAACTATAATAAAGCAATACTTGAGCAATGTTGTAATACTTATTCGAGGTGTAACAACTGTCCGAAACACTTGAAATTAACAACGACGATGCTATTTTGCGAATAGGACGAGCTCTTTCATCAGGAACTCGGCTAAAGGTACTGAAGATTTTGCTTCAGGGAGAAAAAGACGTGACACGAGTGGCTAGACACCTCGGCGGAACCGAAGCCAATGCCAGCGCCC
>JAEORI010000089.1 GCA_016840965.1 Candidatus Thorarchaeota archaeon
TCATCTTCACCAACAATAACCTCGCCAGACCCAGCGAAACCAGTGATTCTGTAGCCTTCTCCGTCAAACTTTGCAGTTGCTTTACCCTGCAGGCTGAGAGATTTGAGATTCATCTCGAATCGTCGTTGAAAATCCAAGAAGGTATTATTCAAGCAGCCAAGTATTGCGGAAACAAAAATCTCGTCTGGACAGACACCTTCCCCTCGTCCAGCATAACTTTTCGGAGTGTCGTATTCAATCTGGTGACCATCACTGACAGTAATCGTTCCACCAGTCTTTCCGTCCCACACACTTGTGGCGTGATACTCCATATACTCAGGATACTTTGACTTGGCTCGCATATCAGTCCATCCACTCTTAGGCTTTGGTTTACTGTGATTAAGCATTACGGTTAGACGCTCAGGAAGTGATTTAAACGGACTAGGAAACATTGCTTTGGGAATTGGCTCATGTCGCGCAAGATGAAAGCTGCAATGTATTATGATATCGGTGATGTTCGTTACGAAGAAACCGATGTGCCTGTGATTGGTCCAGGAGAACTATTGATCAAGGTTGGCATGGCACTTACTTGTGGAACTGACATTAAGACCTACAAAAGAGGACATCCAATATTGATTAAACACACCCCAGCCCTCTTTGGACACGAATACGCAGGAACCATTGAAGAAGTGGGAGCAGGCTTGAAGAGCTTTGAAGCTGGAATGCGAGTCGTTGCTACTAACTCAGCTCCCTGCGGTGACTGTTTCTTCTGTAAACGGGATGTGCCTAACCTTTGTGCTAGTCTGAAAGACAGCCTGGTGAATGGAGCTTTCGCGGAGTATATTCGGGTTCCAGCACCAGTAGTCAGATGGAACACACATCAGATCCCTGATTCACTAGCCTTTCGAGATGCTGCGCTTACAGAACCATTGGCATGTGTTGTTCACGGAATTGAGGAGTCTAACATAAAACTGGGAGACACAGTTGTGGTCATCGGAGCGGGTCCTATCGGACAGATGTTGATCATGTTGGCTAAGAAATATGGCGCTTCTACTGTGATAGCTGCAGACCTAGCAAAACTGCGAAGAGATACTGCAAAGAAAGCGGGAGCAGATGTGGTCATTGATCCGTCGAGGGAGAATCCAGTAGAACGAGTCAGAGAAGAGACCTCAAGTTTTGGTGCGGATGTTGTAATTGAAGCAGTGGGCATACCTCAGACTTGGGAACAGGCAGTAGAGATGACGCGAGATGCGGGAACTACCATCTTATTTGGAGGTGCCGCTTCAGGAACAAAATTCGAGGTGGATACAGTGAGATTCCATTATGGTCAGCTGACAATAAAAGGCGTCTTTCATCTAAAGCCCAGACATGTGGAACAGGCACTCAAACTTATCATCGCAGGGGATGTGAATACAGACCTTTTGATATCTCATGAAATGCGACTTGAGAAAATCAAGGAAGCACTGGAACTAATGAGTCAAGGACAGAGTATGAAGGTCGCGATTAGACCATAACCCATTTCCGGTGTCACAATTGACCGAAAAGAACAATGATTCGTTACGAGGGAAAGCCGAGATTGCCAGAACGGCTGCAATTGAAAACAGGCAATCTAGAAGATTGACTGAGAATGAAAGGGCTCTCATTGAAACAATAGAAACACTTGATTCAAAGTATCAGAATCTTATTGTTGTCGTTGAAGGAAAACGCGACGCTGCTGTTCTTCGACGGCTCGGTCTCCAAGCACCTATTATAAAGACTCAGACAGGACAGCCTAGGTACAAGCTAATTGAGGAGATAGTTGCCAAGGCAGGAAAAGAGGGACAAGTACTAGTTCTCACAGATTTTGACAAGAAGGGTAGGGAAATTTACAAGTTTATAGAGAAGGAGCTTGAGCTGAATGGAGTCAAGAACCTGAAGAGAGAACGGCGTATGATACGCAAATACATGGACACCTGGATATGCATTGAACAGTTAGTTTCTCTATTCAAGAGAAGCGACTCGCCAGAACCTAACCTTTATTGAGCCAATTCTAAACTGTGACTTGACTACCACAGTTTGGACAGATGAACTTACCACCAGGAATCTCAGAACCACAGACCCGACAGATTCTCGCCTTTTTCTCTCGCATCTGATTTACGACTTCGCCGCTCTGAGGCTCAAGGATGAACTTGTTATCTATATAATTAAGCCTGAATTCCTTCGGATTACCAGCAATATCTAGGAGGTCAGTAGGCATTGGTAGCCTTTGTTTGTCATCCAGACGCACACTTCTCGTTGTACCAAGCATATCAAGATCGATCCCAGTCTGATGAAAACCGGAGATAACTCCATCACGAAGCTCAACAGTCACATCAGCTTTGGAAGCTACTTGTTGACTGTGGGTGACAATGAAGAACGATGTCCCAATGGTTTCGTTGAGCTCTTGGAACAGATCGAGTATTCGCTCACCCGTTTCTGGATCCAGATCACCGGTTGGTTCGTCACATAGAACAAGTCCCTTTCCTTCTGTATCGATGAGATTTACAAGAGCACTAGCAATCGCAACTCGTGACTTCTCACCGCCACTAAGGGTCGTAGCCTTGTTACGCTTTCGCTCTTCAAGCCCAACAAGTTTGATCAGTCTATTTACTCTGTCTTTCCGAATTTGTCTGGGAACACCAGCAATCCTTGCTGCAAGCTCGATGTTTTGCCACGCATTGAGATGAGGTAGTAGATTGTTCAATTGGAAATGAAATCCAATGAAGTTACGTCTGGCTTCTGTAAGAATTTTCTCACTTAGTTTTGTGATGTCTGTCTTGAGATTAGCCCAATACACTTTTCCAACTGTCGCTTTTGTGATGCCGCCTATGACATTGATTAGGGTTGTCTTACCAGAACCACTAGGACCTACAACAGCCATTATTTTGCCTTCAAGAATTTGAAGTGAAACACCACTCAGAGCCACAACTTCCAATTCTTGCGCTTTGTATATCTTATAACATTCATTGACACTGACTACTACATCGTCTGGTAATTCACTGAAAAGGTCAAGTTTTTCCTCGGGTTCTATTGTTGTATTCATCTTTTTACTACCTCACATATTTCTCAATACATCAGCGGGATTTGTGTTGCCCGCTCTTCTAGCAGGGAAGTAACATGTCACAATCATGACTATGCACTCCAATGTTACAGTAAGAAGCATTACAAGGACTGGAAATGTTAGGATTTTGGGGAGAATTGGCCATATTGATGATATTCCAAAGGTTAGGAGAACCATCGTATAACCAAACAAAATTCCGAGAACAAGACTAGTAACTACAACAGCTAGTACACTTCCAGCAAACTCTCCAAACACTAATGAAACCACCTGTTTCTTTGTACCTCCAATAGCACGGAACAACGCATATTCAGGTTCTCGTTCTGCAACTGCAGAACCTAAGAACAGAGCAATTGATGCGACTGCCATACTCGCACACATGATGAAACTAATCATTGTGAGTCCCTCGATACCAGCAAGGAAAAGTCCGGCAACGGTGTCAGAGCCAAACTCAATGGTATCTATTGTATAGACCGTTGAGTAAGGGATTGTACTGATATCCTCAACGAGCCCAGCTGCATCAGTAAGAGAAGTTGTGTCAACAAGGAAGACTTCTGATGTGTCGTAACCAGTGACAGATGAGAGGTAGTCGATATTAACCAAAGCAAAACCTCCACGACCGGGTTGGAAATCGAAATAAGCTCCAAACGGAATACCGTCTAGATCAAGTGTAGAAGCCATCCCAAAACCAGGAGCACTCTTCATGGCTCCAACTATTTCAAATTCAGCCTCAATAGAACCAGTCGGTAAAGAAACTAGAATACTAATTTTGTCTCCAAGTGTGACATTCCAGAGGCTCATGTGAAACATGCTAATAATAATACCATTCTCTACACTATCTAAAGTTGTCAAGAGGTTATCTGGAGAATTGCCTACAAAACTAGTCGGCTTGAAACTTCCCATCGTTCTATAAGCACTCATATCCAATCCTTCGAGGTAGATTGCCTCGGGTCCGACATATGACAAGACTTCGATGACAGGAGTTGCGCTCAGAACTCCGCCATATCCCACAATTGTATCGGTCCAGTTTAGGGCTCTGTCAGGGACTTCTATACGAACATCAGCACCAAGGGCATAGATTGCTTCATTCTCGATAGTATTTTCAAAACTGGCAGTTTGAATAAGCATCATGGTTGTTGTTGTAAGCGTCAATGTCAAGATTACTAAGAGAGGAATAAACTGTCCTTTCCTTCTTCTAAGACTCTGTGTGAGATACAATCTTTTCTCACCCAACAACCAATTCAAGCTCTCAGATGCCTTTGCTGTGACTAGTCGCATAGCTCTTGAGCCTAGATACGATGCAATGAATAGAAGTGATGTTGCAATAAGAATCTCAAAAAATGCAACCTGCCCAACAGGATTGAAGAGAATCGGAACTATGAGAAGTATTGACAGAGTACCACCAAGTCCCAAGACATAGTACCAGATGTTAATTTCCTCTGGAACCTCAGAAACCAATCGTGTGGTTGGCTGTCCAATCTCAGCAACTTCGATTCTTCGTGCAACATGAAGTAGATATGCAGATGGTAGAAATAACGAAATCGTTGCTGCCAAGACAAGAGCTGGTAATGGTATAATCATCTTTGAGAGGAAGAGGTTGTATCGGACTGGGTCGAATGCCAATAGACCAGTCGAGGAACCCATTAGAGGAGCAGCTAGCATTGATAATCCAATACCAAGTAGCAGACCGAATATGGATAACACAAGAGATTCACAGATAATCGCAGAGAAAATTTGGTTGAAAGAGGCTCCTTTGGCACGAAGTGCGCTGATTTCGCCTTTTCGTTGAGCCACTGAGGTTTCTGATGTGAAAACTGTGAGCATTAGACCCATAATCATTATAGGAATTGCTAAAACTATCAATATTTGACTTGCAACATATGTAGAGATATGGGCCTGCAGACTTTCAATATTTTCTGTACCATAGACAGATAGAGAACTATCACTCTCTTGAATCTGTGTTTTGAGACTAAGTAGGTTTCTAGCAGCGGCAAGGACACCATTTTGTATAAGACCATCAACTGAACCTCGTACAAATTCAACTGGGGAGAAGAAGCCTTCATTTGTGATTCTTTGAACAGACTCTGCACCAATCTCATCTTCCAATATTAGAATGGAATCAGTAATTCCCAAGACACTAACTGCAGATGAAACAACATAGTTGCCTCTGTTAATCGACGCAAAAGATCCAACAACAACAGATGGTTTCGTAAAATCATAAATCCCAGCTATTGTGAGATTTCGGACAATCAAACGATTCAGTAGAAGTGGGTCAAATGGCATTCCATCAGCTGGATAGTAATATGAACGAAGAATATCGATACCAATCTCAGAACCAATATCAAGATCAATATCAACATTCAAAGTCCTATTCATCATTTCTTCTGCTAATTCTATAAAACGTCTTGATACCAAAATCTCTCCTAGACTTAGTGTTGAGTTTCCTGTAATCTCAATATCATTAGACCAAACATCGAGAATCTCATTGTTAACTACGACTACACGGCAATCTTTGATACCACTTTCATAATTGGGCCAATTCACACCATAAGCATCCCACTCTGGTGTGATACCATCTATTCTCAATATTCCAACAGTGCTTGGAGTGATGTGGGCATATTCTGCAAAAGAACTGGACATTACAAGCTCTTGAGCATCAAAGAGATGTGAATAGTCATATACTCCTGGAGCATTCTGAATACTGAACTGATACGAGTTCGTTTCGAAATACTGTTCAACAGCTAAACGAGATCCGGTATTGGTCCAAGCGAATACAGTTGTGGGAACAGCTATGCATATTGCTAGGACTAAAGCGATACCAATGTTGCGAATTTTATAATTCTTGACTGAGGTGAGTGCATAACTGATTGACCAGAGTGGGCTGCCCTTGAGAACATTATTTTCTTTTTTCTTGGTCATTCGTTCACCTCACATATTCCTAAGCACAACTGCGGGGTTAGTCCTGGATGCTTCTCTTGCAGGCAGATACGCCCCTATTATCATAGTCAAGATTTCAATAAACATTACAATAGCAAGGAAATCAAAGGGAAATGAGATTGTGGCGACTAGGGTTCTTGAGAATGGACTCATAATATTCAGCAATAGACCCATAACGTATGCAAATACAGCACCAAGAATAAGACTTAGTGCCAAGGATGCAATCACTACGCCTGCGAATTCTGAAAAGACCATACTGACGATTTGTCTTTGAGACCCACCAATTGCACGCATTATAGCATATTCCTTACGACGTTCCCTCACAACAGACCCCAATGAAATTGACAGAGCAAAGAGACTGAGAACCAAGGACATTACAAAACCGAGAGTGAACAATCCCTCAATCGTATTCAGAAACAATGCAGTCTGAAGGGAATTCGCCTTCAAATCGAACTCTTGAGGTGTGTTTGGAGTGACTCCTGAGAGTGCTCCAAGTTCATTAAGCAAAAGGGTGCGATTAGCATGGTCATCGAGGTCAACCATGAAGAGGGTAGCTTCATGTCTGTCAATCAAATCCTCAATGAATTCAAGGTTTGTCAATGCAAATCCGTCATTGCCAGAACTGAGTCCAAAGCCAGCTCCTAGAGAAGAATATGGGACATATTCACTTGACGCATAACCAAATCCAGGAGCACTAAAGACGACGCCTGTGATATTGAATTCAACAATCTGGGTTGTACCAAGACCGCTCATCTCAAGATTTAGAGTAGACCCAATGGTTTTGTTCCACCTGGTAGCTTGAGCTGCACTCAAGATTATACCATTGGGTACAGCTGCCAAAGCGGAGAGTACAGTTTCAGGCGATTCCCCAAAGAAACTTGATTGATCAAATTTCCCAATCGAACTGTATTCGTGTGGATAAAGAGCTTCGATGCTTAGTAAATCAGGTCCTATGCGAGCCCATGTTCGTAGAACCGGCATTGCATTGACTACGCCAGTATAACCTTCCAAATCATAGCTGAAATTCAGCTCTCGACTAGTACAATCGATGCGAAGGTCAGAACCCAAAGCATAGCTGATCTCACGATTTAGATCTACTTTGAAGCTCTCCGATTGGACCGCAAATGCTATGGTTGATGATATAGTTAGCACAAGTACAACCATCAGAGGAATGATTCGACCTTTTCGCATTCTCAAATATCCAGCAGATATTAGATTCTTCTGACCAAGCATGAATGACAGCCGCTTGGAAATCTTAGCAAGTCCAAGACGAGAAATGCGTGAACCATTGTAAGCTATGAAAAACCAGGCTGCTGTACCCAGCAATAGTTCTAGTAGGAATAACGCAGGATGTCTAGGTACAATTAGCATCAATACAATGACCAGTATTAGAAGGAAGATGGAGGCTCCAATTGTAAAGCCGTGCGCTTCGGAATGTTCGGTCGATTCTTCCGTTGCTTCAGCGAGGGTGAGACCTATCTCTGTTGCAGCAGCCTTTCTAGCCAAATAGAGAATGAATAACAAACTCGGAAGGACCGTAAGGCTGATCGCACGAATCACCGTATTTGGACTAATAACGGTGTTGGACAGATAGAATAAGTATGTCCCCCAGTCAAAGTTCATGAAACTGACTGTTGATGGAATCAATGGAGCGAAAAGCACACTGAATAGTAATCCAAGTCCAATTGAAAGGAGAGCTATCACAGCAGATTCCCAGAGGAAGACACCTGAAACTTGTGAGTAGCTTGCACCTTTGGAACGAATTATGCCTACCTCAACGTTACGAGGCGCCATGAAGGTGTCAGCAGCAAATACCGAGAAGAACAATGCTAACAGAATGACTGGAAGAGCAAGTATAGATAGATCAAGAGTAGCCACATAGCTATTGACAACCCCTTGTAGTCCTATAATCTTGTCAGATCCATCCCATGTAATGTCATACAACTCTTCAGTCCTGTAAACCAACTCGAAGAGACTCGTCGAAACACTCTGTGGACCAACAGCGGCTAAAGCATCAGCTGAAGCTCGAACTAACAGAGTTTCACTATAAAATCCATTCTCAGAGAGTGCTCCAGCAGGTATAGAATCGATGGGCAGAAAGCAACTATCTCGAAGGCCCATGACATCATACCGCATGTTTGTATTGTTCCAATTTTCTCGTCCGTTCTTGTATGAGGGGAAAGCACGTTCAAGAATCGAGCCATAAGTCCGAAGGTTATAGATACCAACAATCTTGAGGTCAGTGATACTTGTTCGACCTAGTGCACTCAATGGCAGTGGTCCATCGCTCAGTACAGCTGCGGTTAGTATGTCAATATCTACTGTATCGTTGAGCTGAAGGACAATGTCAAAGACTTGTCGTATATATTCAACAAACATCAGAGATACAAGAATCTCACCTTCATTAATCTGGAAGGACCCATTAATTACAAACTCAGCTGCAGTCCTGTTTAGAAACTCGTTATCTACAAATACAACTCTACAGTCCTTTATTCCTTGGCTGTAGACGGTATCATCTATGTCGTATAGCGTGCCATCAGAGAGATTTCCGCCCCAGGCTAGTCCTACAGTGGAGTTGATGCGAAGTGCTTGCTCTACGAATTGGCTTTGCCCCATATAACTCTCTGCCATTCTCAGTGCTTGCGGAGACCCCGGCTCATAGTTGACATTGATTTGGTATACGTTCGTGTCAAGATAATCGTAAATGCTCACATAGATACCAGTATCACCCCAGACCATGGTGGACGCAAAAAGACTAATGCCTAGGCTAAGGGTCAGAGCCAGACTTATAGCTCTAAAAGGATGTGCCCTAAGAGCGCTGAGGGCATATGAGAGACCATATCCTCTGTTGCCTTTGTTCATGAGGCTCTTAGAATTCTTTGGGGTACCCACTCAAATCTCTCCTAGACTGTTGTCTTCTCTTCAGTTTCTTCTCTGGACTTTTTTGTCGTCACATCGACTTTGCTGTGCTTGAAGAAATCTCCAACCAGCTCGTCTACTAAGACACCATCACGAAGAAGGAGTATTCTATCAGCCATTCGAGCAGTTTCCGGGTCATGAGTAGCCGCGATAACTGCGAGGTTCTTTTTCTTAGCAAGGTTCCTCATGAGTTGGATGACCTCTCCACCCGTCTTGTGATCTAGGTCCCCAGTTGGTTCATCACACAAGAGGATTGCAGGATCATTTGCTAGAGCTCTTGCCAAAGCGACCCGTGAACGCATTCCGCCAGAGAGCTCATGGGGCATATGCTGAGATCTGTGATCAACTGATACCATCTCTAGAAGTTTTATGGCCCGTTCTATGCGCTCTTCTTGAGGAATTTCATCAAGAAGCATTGGCACCTCTACATTCTCAAGGGCTGTAAAGATAGGGAGAAGGTGTTGGTCTTGAAACAGAACACCAATCTTGTGGCGTCGTACTTCAGACATCTCCTCATCATTAAGATTGGTGATATTTAATCCATCGACAAGAATTGTACCTGACGTTGGTTGATCCAAGCCGCCAATAAGGTTGAGGAGAGTAGTCTTTCCGGATCCTGATGCACCAACAATAGCTACGAATTCGCCTCTATCTACCTTCAAATTGGTCCCTTGTAGTACCTTGATAACTCGTGAGCCATCTTCGAACTCGCGTCGCACATCGATGCATTCAACTGCCGCATGCTTCTCGCTAGCCAAGAGTCATTTCACCAAGCTCGACAGAAACACAAACCAGTTTTAAGGCTCATCCTTCGAGCAGCTTTTTAGAACCAGTTCTAGATGCCAAGAGCCAAAAGGAAACTACAATATGTGAGATAGATTGAGTGGAGAGAGATGCGAGTATTTGTCGTTTCGGGATACTCCGGTACAGGGAAGACTTCTCTGATTGAAGCAATCATCAAATCACTTGTAAAAAGTGGTCATTCAGTTGCCACTCTAAAAAGTTCTATACATACAGCCCGCCCCGACAAAGGAACGGACACATGGAAACACAGAGAAGCGGGAGCCTCAATGACTATATTTCTTGGACTTGATGCGAGAGATACAAATTTGAAAGATTGGATTGGTCCAGAAGAGTTAGCGAAATTATCTCAACATGATTTTCTCATTATAGAAGGGATGAAGTCTATCAACATCCCAAGATTTTGGTGCATTGGAGACCGTGATATAGTAAAAGATGATGTCCCTGAGAATACAAGAGCCATTGTGAGTTGGACTAAGAGAGAAATTGATGTTGTTGATGGGGTTCAAATCATCAGTATCGATTGCATTGATGAACTGGTTGATATCGTTAAGACAAGCGCGATGAATTTTAGCGATATTGAATAGAAGGTGCGGCTCAGATACCCCTAGGTCGATCATTTGTTCACAATCTCACATTGGAGGTTCATCACTGCCGCTAGAAACATATCCAAGATTTTTCATTTTAGCATTACTCATTTGGGACATACCGTCAAATCACAATACTCATTTCCAATCTAGCGCGCGTTGATGTAATGAGAAGTCTACAGGTAAAGAACTTCAGTCTTATCGACACAGTGGAATGCGGACAGACATTCTGCTGGGTAAAAGAGGGGGAAGGATACATCAATGCAGATATTGGCCAAGTGGTTTATGTGGAACAGAGAGGGAACTTGCTTCTTTATGATACCTCAGAGAGCAATGTAGAACTCTCAAAGTTGTTTAGATTAAATGACCCATTAGACCAAATCCATCAGGAAATAACTCGTGACGGAATAATGAAGAAGAGCATAGATTTTGCACCAAACTTGCGGGTAATCAACGATCCTTTCTTCCCTTGTCTTGTTTCATTTCTTTGTTCTGTATGGAAAAACGTACCTGCTATTAGGAGTATGACGAATGCAATCAGGATGAGATGGGGTCCGAAATATGAGTTTAGAGGAGAAGTCTACCATGGAATGCCATCCCCTGTGCAATTGTCAAAAGTGACAGTGAGAGAATTGAAGGCGATAGGGCTTGCGTGGAGGGCTGAGTTCATTGTTAAATCAACTAAAGCTATTTTGGCTGGCGAAGTGATGCCTGAGGAACTCAAAACAATTGAATATCCAGAAGCTCACAAGATTCTGAAGAGATTGTACGGTGTGGGTGACAAGGTCGCAGACTGTGTCAGTCTATTCTCACTTGGATTCCTAGAAGCGTTTCCAATTGATGTGTGGATTGAGCGCGTGATTCAGGAACACTACGGGGTGTTTTCAGATTCTGGTAACTCTTATTCAAAGAAGTCTGAGGCTGCTAGGAGATATTTTGGTAGATATGCCGGTTATGCACAACAATACCTCTACCACTATACGCGATGCTCAGTCTAGAAGTTCTGTTTCTTGTCACGTTTTCGCGAATACCAAGAGTGGTCCTGGAGACCTTTTGAAAGCTCCCAAGCACGAGTCTGATAGAACGCAAGAGGGTTCAGAATGTATTCACATAATGGATCGAATGCAGACCCGAGATATACTGGGCAGAGGTTGTTCACCTGAAGTTTCCTGCATCCAGGTGGAGTATATCCCTCAACATCTACTCCCATAGACCTCTTCTTTGCAATGTGTCGAACCTGATATTCGATGAGACTGATGTTTTTATCAGGCGAGCTACTGAATACTTTTTGCACATCGTTTTCGTCCATCCCGATTTTTAGAAGAAATGCAGCTAGAGCAAAACGTGCATCATGTGACAGGTTGACGTCGCCTCTGACCGAGTCATCATGTAGTTTTTGTATGCATGGTGGAAATGCTGATGCAATGGTTTCTGTCATCTTCACTGGTTCAGCTTTCCGTATTCTTCCCTTAGTCTTATCCTCAATACGCTGAACAGCCTCAATCAGCCTTTGAGACATTTTTGGGATATCAAACCGACCATCTATGATTAACTGTCTGAATTTGCCAGATATGAGCCGGTCCAGCTCAGACCGTCTTATTAAGACCCAGCCCTTATCCAAATAGCGGTTGATAAGGTTCCACTCATCACTGTGAAAAGAGGGTGCGACCTCAAGATAGTTCTCAAAGCGTATCTTGAGCTCGAATGTGCGCAGAAGGAGAGGTAGTTCAGACCGCTCACTTATCTTGCCCATCGAATCTATTTTCCAATTGAATGAAGACTCGCATAGGTCAACGACAAAATCATTTTTCTCATTGCCAAGCTGTCTATTTGCCTCCTTTGACTCAGCTTCAGCTTGTAATGCACGAAGTTGAGGAAATCCAAGTTCTTCAACAATGAGTCGAGATGTCGGATAGATCAAAACATCCTTTTCGTTTTCCATGGTTGGATATCCTATCGGATTTTGAGTGAGTGCCGCATAGACTCGTTTCTCAGCTTCTTCCACTATGTAGTGGTTTTCAGGTCTCTCAAGGAGATCGACCAAAACACCTAGGTCGCGAGCTAACTTTTGGGATGCTTGTCTGGCTTGAGATGAGAAGGGATATTTCAATTGTTGAGGTCGTCCAGACACTTTCTTCTCTCCTTCACTCGCTATCTGATGAAAGTCGGTCCATAGTCATCATATCCCCGCTCATAGAATTTTGTTCCGCAGGATGTGCATTTAAACATCTCAACACCTCTAAATCGAGTCCAGGAGTCAAGTATTCGTACTATGCGATTACCCCCGCATTTTGGACAGGATAAGTTCGAGCTGGTATACGCCCACGGTGATGACTTGCGGTGAGGAGATGTCATGCTTTTCGACTCTCAGAGTTCAGACATTTGTATGACTGTTTACCTCTTTAGTCCTACTGCAACTGCACGGATATCGTCAACTCTCAATACACGGCAATTTGAGAACCCAGAGGCTTCCAATATCTCTACTATATCTTCAGCTGAGTGTTTACACATATGTGGATATCGCTTTCTCGCTTCGTCCTCACTCATATTAAAATCAATCATTGTTTTTACAAACTGGTCCTCATTCCCTGATACGAAGTCATAGACTATATAGACGCCATTTGGTTTTACGAGTTTATAGACACTAACAACAAAATCACGAGGACTTGTGACCTCATGCAGCATGAATCCAGAGAAAGCAAGATCAATACTGTCAAACGCGATTCTTATCTCATCGGTATCCAAGTTCACCTGTTGGATCTGAATGGATTCAAGTTTTGTTCTGTTTCGGAGATTCTTTTCGGCTAGTGTAAGCATTGGTTCGCTCTCATCGAGAGCTATTGCGGTATGAGCATTGAATTTGTTCGCCAAATCAGTTAGGAGGAGTCCAGGACCACACCCGAAATCCGCGATAACATCTCTAGTATCACCACTTGAAAGAGAAGTGAGCGCGTTCCAGAACTTATCATCATACCTAACATGATAGGATTTCGCCATTCGCTGGACATGTTCATTGTTAGCCCAATCAGATTTCCCATGGTTGTGTGCCATGTTTAATGTCGTCCTAGAATATAATCAGCCCGAAGAATCAGATTCATGAATTCCTTTACGCTCTGCCGCTGAATCTCTGTGTCACTATAGAGCTTCTTCAGCTCTTGTTTTCGACCCTCCAGAGAGGGGGTTGTCGCTTCATTAATGAGTTTATATGCGGCATTTGGCCGTTCTACCCATCGACATAGCTCTTTGTCATCAGGGCTAAGAATGAGAACAACCGGAGTCTTTCTTTTTCCGTTGACCTTGAATTGTTGATGATATTTTGCATAGGCATCACTATCGAGAAAACGGAGTTTTAATTTAGACGAGATATCAGTCATCTTTGCCAGAATTGGAAGATTACCTGCAGTGTCATCACATCTGTCGTTACCAATGACAAGTATTCGAAGCTCATTCTGAAGACTGCGTAGATTATCTAAGTCTTGTTCAGTTATCTGAAGATCATTGTACCTTGCTTTCATCAGCTCAACATTCTCACGAGCGTTCTTCAGAAATTTCGGGTACTCTAATGCATTGTTCCACTCTGTATTCTCAGTCATACGTACCAGCTCATAGATACGAAAGAATTCGTTGGACTGAACCAACAGGTACGATTAGTGTACAACGGATAAAAAGATTGAGGAAAAACCACATGCTCGAGTAAATTATAAAATTACTTTCGGTCATCTGTTGGACTTTTATTATACTTAGAAGCCATTTTCTACCTATGACCGTGAATATGATTGCATATTGTGGACTTGATTGTGCCACGTGTCCAGCGCATCTTGCATGGAAGACTAATGATGACAACTTGCGAGAAAAACAAGCGGTTGAATGGGGAAGCCCAAAATACCCGTTAACTGCAAAGGATATCGACTGCGTCGGATGCAGAGTAGATGCCAAGCCGAAGTTCAAGTATTGTGATGCTTGTAGCGTTAAAACATGTGCCAGCGAGCGTAGTGTTGAAACATGTGCCCATTGTGATGATTACGGATGTGACACTTTGGAGGCTTGGTTTGCACAGATGGGAGATACATCAAGACAGAGACTAGAGAAGATTCGGGCGTTTCTTTAGAGGACTATGTGGTCTTTATCTATATCAGTACGGAAATCCATTGTGGAGCTGCTGCGATGAAGAGAGGCGGTATTGCAGAATTAAAGCTGCATCCCGGAAAGGCACCTCATTGGTTAGTGAAAAGGATGATTCCTATGGCTCGTGCACTCTGCGAGTTCATAGTGGATGAGTTTGGTACACCTGAGTTGTTGCAACGGCTTGCAGATCCGGTTTGGTTTCAAGCCCTCTCAAATGTTCTTGGCTATGATTGGGATAGTTCAGGATCAACTACAGTCACTTGTGGCGTACTGAAAACAGCATTAGATTTTGAGAGTCATGGAATTGTGGGAGTAGGAGGGAAGGGGATGGCTTCAAGAAAAGTCCCAACCCAGCTACGAGCTCTGGAGGATTATGGTCTAGATGGTGCTGGACTGGTTGAAATTAGTAGGTCAGTTGCCAAGGTTGACAATGCAGGAATTCAAGATGGATACAATCTTTACCATCATGTGATCTTTGTTGATTCCCAAGAGAACTGGACTGTCGTTCAGCAAGGTATGGACTATGACAGTAATGA
>JAEORI010000090.1 GCA_016840965.1 Candidatus Thorarchaeota archaeon
AACTATACGATGACATATAATCCAACGACAATGACTTGGGTCTACACAGATATGCAATGGGAGGTAGGCACCTACGAACTCCAAGTGTTTGCTACTGACTACAGTGACGACGTCCACATGGCTGTGAGAATCTTTAAGGTTGCTGCGACTCCGACTTATCCTGAGCCTATCAGCCCACTTGTCTATATTGCTATAGGCCTTGGTCTGGGAGCTTTTCTTATACTATTCCTGCTCTATGGACTGCCATTGATAGTGCGGTACATGAAGAAACGAGGGAAGGAACCTGATGAGAAACCTCCTGAATTAGCAGCACTCACAGAGGACTTGCCTGCTGAGGACTCTGAGAAGAGTACAAAGAAGAAGAGTACCGCTGCAAAGAAGGAGACCAAGGGTAAGACCCCCAAGAAGAAGAGTGGCAAAGGCGGTAGTAGCCTCGCTCTGATGTTCCTTGCCATGACATTCTTGGGAATGCTACTGGTCAGTTCATTCGGGTATGTTCCAACCATAGCAATTAGAGGAATGGAAGATGATGCCTCTGCATACAATGAGTATCCAGCAGGTTGGGAAGACCTCCCGCCTGAACTTCAGGGTCAGATTGCTGAGATGTTCAATCCAACAGTACAGAAAATGCCATCAGATCAAGACATCGGCCAAGTGCTTGGTGATAGGGTGAATGATTATTCATTGAACTACGAGCCATGGCGTTCAAAAGCCGCGATACATGCTGTTGCCTATGATGAGGGCACTGGTTTTCTAGCACTAGGTGGTGGATATCTATACGATAACCAGATTCATGTGTTTAGACTAAACACCGAAACGAAACTATGGGACAAGGTTTGGGACACAGGAGACAGTGTCTTCCAAAGTGATGTTATGGCCCTAGACTTTGGCGATACAGATCTTAACAACCTCATTGAGATTGTTGCTGGGTGTTCTGATGGTTATGTCTATGTCTTCGAGCAACGTCATCTCTATGACCCATACGCAAATACAGAGAATCAGTTCGACCATGTCTGGACATCACCAAAAATGTTCAGAGTCTTTGCATTGAAGGTCGATGATGTTGACCGTGACTACAGACCAGACATCATAGCAGGCGGATGGGACGGAAAACTGCATCTCTTCGAGTATGACAATCATTCAGGTTATCCCTTTGTTGAGGAACACTGGATTACCTACGATGAAGTTGCTACACTAAACGTGGGAGAGAAGATTTACAGTCTGGAAACAGGTGACACGAACTATAATGGTCTTCCAGAGATCATTTGCGGGACTCGAGAGGGAACTGTGTATGTCTTTGAGAATGATGGTGTAACTATCATGATAAACGGGCAGCCTTTCCCACTGATTTATGACAACCACTACTACCTTAATTGGACTTCAGAGAACTACACTTGGACTCCAATTCAATCGATGGCTGTGGGAGAACTTGACAACACACCAGGAGATGAAATTGTCCTGATAGCTCAGGGGCAAGGAGTCTTTACACTGGAATGGAATCCAACGAAACACACCTATGACTATGAAAAGGTGTATCGTGACTTTAAGCCATGGGAAACCTTTGGGTTCTGGGGTCTCGATAATTATGTTGATAGAATAACCTACGCCCACAACGTTACCTACCACGATCCCATCAATCCTTCAATCATAGTGGATGAACCAATTCAGTATGTATGGAGCGATACTCTATTAATCTTTGAACCAGACGCAAGTGTGTACCCGTACAACTCTGGAATGGCGGGACCAGTACACCTTACTGGAGGTGCACTAGATGGGAACTTCTCCAACTTTAACGCATTTCTAGCTGGCGTTGATAATGCAACAGCAATCTTGGACTTCGGTCTTGATGAGGAGGGAACAGGTGGAGCAAATAGTAATGACGATCTAGTTATCTACTTCAAATCAGGGACTGATTTGAGTCACCTTAGTTCTGACTTCTGGTTCTACATTTCTCAGGACGGTACAGACTGGGAACTCATCTCACAAGACAAATTCAGTCCTGGAACTAATATTGTCGGCGTCGATGTGGATGATGCTCTCTCGAAGAGAAGGTGGGATTGGTTCAGGTACGCAAAGATCATGGTGAACAACTCAGGGTTCTATCAAGTAAACGGAATTGAACTCACACAGGTCTACAATACGCTTACTGATGCATTGAGTGTCACTGTCGGACCTCTAAGGTTAGATGGAATGAGCTATCTCCAAGGCATAGAAGAGCCAACCAAAATCATAGTGGGGAGTGTGACTGGAGAAATCAATGCAATAATGTACAATAGTTCAACCTACAAGTATGACGTGATATATGACTCAGGAGATGACTCGTTCTACACTTTTGGAGCTAATATCTGGGACATGGTCTATGTTGGTAATGAACCCGATGTACCAACATGGAACTGGCAATATGGAATGCCTTGGACCCCTGATGGTGGAACGACATATAATTCATGGAGTTATGCTATCCTAAATCCATGGTTGTATGGAAGTGCCACATTCAATTATTTGATGGGCACGAATGAAGGGCAGATCAGAGCATTCACGGTTCCAGATGTTGTACCTGTTGCATCTCCACCAGAACTCGATTTCACTACCCAAGCATACTTCAACAACATCAATTTCGATATACCGTTGGAGGGGTGGCAGAGTGTATCTGTTGAAGCACCTTTCTTCATGAATGGATATGAGTTAGCCAATCAATATAGCGTCTGGCCATTTATTGCACTAGGCTTATTCAATCCATCAATCTCAATTGAGAGCATTCCATTGACTGCTGAGGAAGATGCACCATCAAGAGCCACAGTCATTTTCTACTATAGAGATTCTGATACGGTACCATTTAACGATAGAATCTATCTATACGAGATTGATACAACAGGTGAACTGACAGAGGTCATCAACCTGGCAAAAGTCGAGCCAAAGATGGACTTCGCTGATTTTGATGGCGATGGCGATCTCGATTTCGCTATCTCAAATGGGTATGTCTACATGGCTCGAAACATGTGGTATGAAGACGAATCGCTAAACTTCACTTTGGTCAGGGGTTACTTTGACGAGATCAATTCGAAAGAGACCAGCAAAATCTGGGGCCAGCCTGAGTTGGTTGATATTGACTCAGATGGAGACTTGGACATAATAATGAGCTATGCAAATAGCATGGGCGCAACTTGCTGGATCAACGAGGGAACTGCAGAGAATCCAGTCTGGGTTGAAGATAAGAAGGTAATGTCTAATCCTCTTCCTGATACCAATATGAAATACCAAAACTTTACCGATGTTAGAATTGTACCAAAGTTCGGAGGCTATGTCAGTGGATACTCACTAGAGAGATGGTATGAGTTCTGGGGATGGGATATGGACTTCGATTGGACACTCGCTGGTTACCGTGAGTGGAATCAGAGAATAGCATGGGCTGCTCCAGAGTTCGATACAACAGAGAGTTACATTGTTGCAAGCTACCCCAGAGTGGCTCAGCTAGACTTTAGCCTCATGAGCGGAGGTTTACTTGGACTGGAAATCTATAGCAACATCGGATTCCATGTCCACGAATCATGGAGCAATGATGCGGACCTTAAAGAGTGGACTCTATCCATTGCTACCGGAGACATTGATGGAGATGGAAATGGAGAACTAATCATAGGTGACTACGACAACAATGTCTATGCATTCGAACATCTAACGAAGAACAACTACAAGAGGATGTTCCGTTCCTTCGATCTCAATCATACTGAAGTGACAGACGTCTCTCCGTACCTCTATGAGGAGTTAGAAGGAATTTCAGGAGACTTCAATCGAAGAATCTGGGATCATGCAGAACATCTTGTAGCAGATGTTGATCTAGACCAAGACGGACTTAAGGAGATAATCGTAGCATCGAACCTTCAAATCTATGTCTTTGAGGATGCTGGATTATACGGAGGTGATTTGCTTACTTATCAGTACTCAATCGACCTTCGTGACTCCGTTTGGGCCAGTAGAGATGAGTTCATCGACTTGGTGACTGAGATCTCAGCAATGGCCGCAGGAGATGACCTCGATTATAATGGAGAGCTTGAGCTTGCTGTTGCAGCTGGGCCGTATCTCTTCATTTACAATATCCCTGTGGGTGAGTTTGGTGGATTTGAAGACAAAGAGTTCTTCGTAACATCTCCAGCATTAGAAGGGAGATACTATCTCGTTGGCAATCCAGAACTCCCTGAGTTCAGATACTACTACATCAATGCAATGACATTATGCGACACGGATCAGGATGGATACAAAGAAGTCCTTATCGGAGGCATCAAGGACACCCGATTGATACGTCAGGATGGGTTCGTACATCTCTATGAGTGTCAAGGAGGTACTTTCTACAAAGTATGGGAAGCTCCAGATGAGGTGACATATTGGAATCCAATAAGTGTGTTAACACTTGATGATCAAGATATGGATGGGGCTCAGGAGATTGTTATTGGTCATACCAATGGTTTTGATCTTTGGGAATGGATAGAAGGGACTGATTCACAGTATCAAAAAGTGGAGTACGTAACTGCTTCACCCAATTATCCGGTTGTGCCATTAAGAACAACTGCATACGACACTGGAGATTTTCCAGACTCTTCAACTACTGAACGGTCCATCAAGGACTTGGCTCAAGGAGTCTACGGCGTGATGGTGAACTGGACGCTCATGGTGTATGAGAATGGAAAGGAGATTTGGTACAAGTGGTACTCCAAAGTCATCGACGACTGGGCACCTGGTGCAAAGTGGATGGACTTAGCAGGACTTGCTTACACGACTAATCTTAGTACAATTGTATCAGAAACTCGTCCTAGTGTGTTAATACCTTCAAATGGGGACATCTACGCTTCATGGGAAGTATGGGATTCTGGTGGTCAACATTACATAGCCTTGTGTTGGGGTGATGTATCCGCTGGTGTCTGGCATGGACCAATTCTTTGGCCAGATACCTATGGCATCCAACCGATTGGAACTACATTCTATGACCGATACTATCCAAGTCTCTTTGAATATAACTCAGGCAATGTCGGTGTCGTTTTCATGTATGATGCTTGGAATATACTCACAGGAAGTGTATATGGTCGAGTTGGAGCAGCTTATACAGCAAAGGATCTATCAAGTGGGTGGACAAATCGACATCCTGATTTCAATGACAAGACATACTTCCAAGCTCATGATGTTGATGTGGTAGAGCTTAACGATGGCGATTTTGCTATCGCAATGTCAGCAGTCTACACTCGTTCTTCAAAGGCTGACAATGATGTGTGGGTGGTTGTTGGAAACAGCAACTTCAACTTCACTGGTACAAATCCACATCAGGCAACCACATCATATGACGATGAGATGTTCGTTTCAATTGATGAATTGGAATCAGATGAACATGCAATAGTCGTGACATACGAATCCATCGGAGTTGAGCTTGAAGACAGGATTGGGATGGTTTCCAGCACGACAAAGGGTAGAGAATGGAGCTACCAGGAAACACTCAATACGATACCTAGATACATCTCAAGAACTGAGATGCCGGGTGGATATGTGTACTACTACATCGAGGGTTCTCCACTAGCAATATATCAACTTTCGATATTCTCACCCACTGTAGTTGCGAGAGACGGAGCAGGATTCCTGTCTTCAGCTACTTTCAGCTACAAGGTCTACATTCCTCCAGGAGTAATAACAGACAAAGGAATCTGGCTTTGTATCCATGACATTGTTTACGGATTCAATCCTCAGTCCGATTGGACATTAAATCATCTGAGAGAAGTCATCGACTTAGATGTCGGTGATACTGATTCAGATGGCAGAAGAGAGGTAGTTGTTGGCTTCGGAAACCAAATTGGTGTCTATGAGATGAAGCATTCTACAAATGGAACTGAATTTATGAGTCATGAAGAGGCTTGGCTGTCGAATCCATTTGATAATCCAATTACAGGCGTGAGCGTGTATGATACCAATGGAAATGGTTGGGAAGAGATCTGTATTTCATCAGAACAAGGTGATGTGTACATCTACGAGTACATTGATCCCTCAGAGGGACCGGTCAGTCTTTGGTATTCAGAGCAGCCTTGGACATATCCAGCAAATGGTGACCAAGACACTCTAATAGACGGTCTCTTGTATCCCGACTTGCTTCAAGCCTATGATTTGGATCAAGATGGAAGAGAGGAGATAATCCTCGCCTCCTACGCATTAGGCATAATCGAAGCAATAGATGAGTATGGCATTCAAATCTGGGAGAATGCTGATGATGCAACTGATGGATTCTCAAACGTTATCCTCAGTGATCTTGATGTAGATGGCATTCCTGAGATAGTTTGCACATCGAAGGACTCAAACCTATATGTCTTCAACATCACCTCAGGAGATTTAGAATGGAGCTATGTTGATGCTAGCGCCCCACTAATTTCTGTGATTTCTGGTGATCTCACGGGTGATAGTGTTCCAGAAATTATCTTCACCGATGAGATTGGGTATGTTCATGTCGTCAATTCCACTGGCAGTCTCATGGGTAGCTATTCAACTGGTGGAACGTACATCTTCCGCCTAGCGCTTGGGAATCTAACTGATGCTCCTGGAGTCCAACTTGCGTTCGTGACTTACAATGAAACAATCATTGTTATGGATCCACTGAATGGAAGTATCTACTACAAGAGCCCTGATAGTACAGCGACTCCATATGCAACTATTGTGCCATATGACTTCAATAATGATGGGTTTGAAGACATTGTGTTTGTCAGGCAAAAGATACACATACTTGATGTACTAACAGGCACGGTCTATTACAACTCAACGACAAATATAGGCTGGCCTCATGAAGTCTACGTGTACGACTTCGATGGTGACAACTCAACAGAGATTCTAACTCTGACTCTTGACCAAGGTCTATATTTGGAGGAGGTCGCATCTAGAAGTCTCCAGTGGCATTATGACCTTGCAGCAGAGGACCATGTAATATGGGACATTGCTTTCGGAGATGCAGGTGGCTCAGGAGCACTTGACATCTTTATCGGTGCGTCTCAGTATCTCGGTGATGTAGGGATTGCAGTTGCAATTGATGGAAAGAATGGAATACCACTCTGGTTCAACTTCACTGGTGGAGATCTAGGTGAGGTTATCAGTGCAAAGTTGAATGGTGCAGGCTATGATTCTCTAATAGCTTGGGATATGCAGAATGAGCAACTCATCGCAGTCACAGGTGTTGAACCTATTGAACTAATTGTGCCACCAGCGTATGAGAACCATGACCTCTATTGGCAGATGGAAGCAAACTCTGTCTACGGCGTCTGGGTGGACAATATTGATGGAATAAATCTTGATGAAATCGTTGTCGCAGGTCGAAACAAGGATGGAAAGTACACTCTTGCGCTTGTTGAAGGTCTGACAATGGAGGTCAGATGGAACATCACTTTTGAGTTCAAAATATCCGCTATTCAGATTGGTCACATTAGTGATTGGTCAACCAAGGATATTGCTGTGTGGACTGGACTGCGTGAAGTCTATGTCATCGATGGTCTGGATGGTAAGGAGCTACTCCACATAAAAGCACCAGACACACATGAAATCAAAGGAATCAGAGTTGCAGATTTCAGTAACGCTGCAGGCAATGACTTTGAGGAAATTGCTGTCTTGATTCGACAGGTGTCTGGTGGCAGTGAAGTATACATAGAATGGTACGATGAAGCTGGTAATAGTCTATATACCACGAAGGCAGACGGTTTTACATCCACTGCGACATCATATCACATGGCAGTTGGCAACTTCAGAGGAGGGACAACTGCAGACATAGCAATGGGAGCAACAATATTCAGCGCGCGAGTCTATAATGGCGGAAATGGTGCTCTATTTGACACAATGACACCAACTTCAACCTATGGTCTTGCGGCTGGCGATTTCAGCGGAGACGGATCCGCTGACTTGGCTGTGATGGATTCTGGATATGATATCCATATGTTCGAGTTTGTTGGAGGAGGCAGCTTAACTCTATACTTCGACACTGGTGCAGTGAGAGAGTTCTTTGCTGCAGATCTCTACAATAACGACAGTGTAGACGAAGTTGTAGTCAATCTGGAAAGATATGGCGCAATTGCTTACAACTTCGCTGGCGTAGAGGTCTGGAAATACAATGCACCATTGGTATTGGGAGGTAAAGACACTCGCATTGTTCTTGAAGATATGAATGCGGATGGATGGACAGATCTCGTACTGACTAACAAGGAATACATCAACGTTGTCGATGGACCTACTGGTCAGCTAGCATGGCATTATTGGAAGGATGACCTTAGAAGTAATTTTGATCCAAGAGTTGGATATTTCTATAGTTCATCCGGTCGAGATGTGCTATGTTTTGGTTACAATTCGATTTACGTTGTAGCACATGATATTGCTCCCCCAAAGGTGCCGCTTGCAGCATTTCTCTATCAGTCAAATGCAGCATATGTACCTCTTGACCTAGCTCTCCTTCTTGGACTTGTCTGTTTCCAACTTCTAGTTGTTGGCATTCCACATTCGAAGGCGATATGGATAAGGAGAAAAGAAAGGAAATAGAGAACCTGAATCCCTTTGGAAAGTTGGCTCTGTACTCAGAGTCAACAACCCCAAAGCGATTGAGAAAAAATCGTCATTCCACTATTAGTTGATGACAGAAGAGTATAGGAGCATGTGACATTAACTCAAATTTATGTATATCAGCACTGTATTAGTCGAAAATTTCGGGTACCATATACTAACCCTTATACATCAATAAATCGCACTTCCTCAATTATCAGAAGGATCAGAGATTTGGACGTATCCATATTATTGTTAGTCGGAATTGTTGGATTGATTGCAGGGCTCGCCAGCGGATTCTTTGGAATCGGAGGTGGATCCATTAGAATACCACTTTTGAATCTAGTAGGATTTTCATTAATCGCTTCGTATGGGATGAATCTCATTGCTTTACCAGTATCAAGTCTGATAGGAGCAATATCTCAAAAGCAGAACATCGACCTTCATCTTGGCGCGTACATGATTCTTGGAGGAACATTGGGAACAATAATTGGTACTTTGATAGCTTTCGATCTTGCCACCTCTGCAATATTACTAGCAATAATTTTTCTTTTTGTTTCAATAGTATCAATTATTGGATTGAATTTACATCACATTGCTCCAAAGAGATCAGAAAAACTTTCACCATCGTTTAATAACTTGGTTTCAGGAACGCTTTTCTTCAATACACTTACAGGGATGCGAGGGGGCAGTGAAGGTTCATTATTTGTTCCACTGCAAAGACTAGTCAATGTTGAGATGCACAAAGCAATTGCAACAGCCTTGTTTGCAGCAATTTTCACCTCAGCTGTTGGCGTCATGCTTTATTGGAGTCATGGGATTCTATTGCTTCTCCCTGGCTTCATTGTACTTGTAGGATCAGCTATTGGTTCGCACATAGGAAGTCGATTCTCTCTCGAAACAAAGTCAAAATGGCTAGAAGCTGGTCTCACAGTTGTGATTCTCATATTAGCAGGAGTTCCTTTAATGGAAGTCCTCATCTAGATACCCAATCAAGAATAATATCAAAATTCCAGCTCGCTAGTTTCGAGAGAAAAAATGAAAAATACCTGCTGTCGAGATAGAATCGGGTATTTTCGATGGTTGACCAGAAAGATATCATGGTACGTAGAGCAGAAGAGAAAGATGTCGAGAATTTAACACATGCATGCAAGAAAGCATTTGACTCAGACAAAGAATTTGGATCTCCAGGTCCAGGGGGTCCTCCGGGATATGATTCGATTGAATGGAATGCAACAATAATTCGCAATCAGTACTTGCAGTACTACAAGATTCTATTTGAAGACAACATTGTTGGAGGGTTCATTGCGGGAGATAGAGGGCCTGGATATCAAGTATGTGAGAGAATCTGGGTTGACCCTGATTATATGAGAAAGGGTATTGGAAAGAGAGCCTTTGAGTTAATTGAGGAAGGATATCCTACTGCAGATTTATGGGCTCTGGGAACGCCAGAGTGGAATTCAAGAACTAATTCATTCTATAAAAAAATCGGATTTTCAATGATAGGACAAACACATGATTATCCAACATGGAGCGGTAATTATTACGAAAAGAGGATTTCAAACAGGTTTCCACAGGCTATGTCAAAAATAGAGAATCTTCGTAAAGAGCGGAACCAAGTTGTTGTTGAAGGACAGGTGGACCACATGCCAAGCGTACGAACCGTTTCATCAAGAAAAACTAGTGAAACATTGAAGGTCGTTAATACTTCTTTGAGAGATGAAACTGGTTCAGTCAATCTTGTCCTTTGGAATGATCAAATCAGGCAAGTCAAAGCTGGATCCAGAATACGGATTGAGAATGGGTATCTGAAAGAGTATAAGAATGAGCTCCAATTAGGAGTTGGTCAGTGGGGTATGATAATCACTTTACTCTGACATGATGCCAGGCAAAATTTGGAGGAAATATTTCAGATTTCATTAAGTATGAGATCTAAAATGAATGCTGACGAAGAACTTTTCAGATTGATTGTGACAACTAGTAGCACAGGTGCTTTTAATATGGGAGAGAAGAAGCAAATAGGAATCATAACACGATACTTTCACAAGATTGGTGTCGCAGCTATTATGCTTGATCATAAAATCAGCGTTGGTAATAAAATCCGCATTGAAGGTGCAACTACAGATTTAGAAATGACTATTAGATCGATGCAAATTGACCGAGAAGATATTGAATCTGGAAATAAAGGTCAAGAAATTGCTATCAAAGTTTCAGACAGGGTTCGAGAGAAAGACATCGTCTATCTTGTAGAGTAAGAACAAGTAGAATAGATAGAATCAGATGGTCAACGCATCAGAAAAAGCTAGTTAAAGATTCTATCACTAACTCTAACGAAGTAGAATGGAACTAGACGCCAAAAAGAACTCCCTCAACATAGCTAATATAGTTAGATTTGCAATCCTATCACTAAGTCTTTCATTTCTAGGGTATATTCTATTAGCTGATGCATGGGGAACTTCTACTATTGGCGTGGAAATTCATTCAGTTTTAGCATTCATTGCAATTACATGTTCTGGATTTGTACTTGTTCAATATGTAGTGAGTAGACAGCAAGACCAAACCATATTTCATGCATCCTTTATTTACATAGCTATAATCAACATAATTAGAGCAATCAGGATATTCTTTGACGATTCAGTTCTATCAGAATATGGGACTCCCTTAATGGTTGCTGGTGATACTTACTACCTCACAACAGTTGCTGTCCTACTTCTAATTGGTATTATTTTGAGAAGAAATAGAAAAATCAGAAATCGCAGTCTTATGACAATATCTTTAGTAATTGCAGCAATACTGCTTCATATTTTGAATTTAGTCTTAGTGTTTCCAACCTTTCCAAGTTCTTCTCTAGAAGTTTCATCTATAGTATTGGGATTCATCGCAACAAATATTTTTGCACTCTCTGGGATTATTTCTTCAAAGACTCCTGAATCGTCTACTCACTTCAAAGTTTCACTGCTAATCGTTGGATTTGGATTATTTGGAATATCATGGCTTCCATCAGTTCTTTCTCTATATTTTCAATCTAATATTTGGTTAATGGCATTTTCATTGAGAACTGCTGGACTTATCGTCCTCAGTATGGCAATTGCAGTTCCATTTTTATCAAATGCAGGGATGAAACAATCTTACGCTTACTTGTTAGTTTTTGGCTTGGATTCTCTAGTTCTTCTTCCTGCAGGTGTCACAGTTATTTCAGAAAGGCATTTTTTGCTACCAATACTACTTAATGAAGAGTTGTTTCTTGTTGTTCATGCTGGAGCTGCATTAGTAGCGATAATCATGGCATTTTTGATTTTCAATTATGACATTCAGAAGCCTGCACTAAAACGTAGACCAATTATAACACTCTTCATTACTTGGGGCACAATTGAGCTATACTTAGTATTTGCTTCCATCATAATGGGTGTGGATTTTATTGGGGGATCAATTATTCCATATCTAGTTGGCATTAGCTTCACTATTGCACATTTGCCTTTCGCTGTACGATATACAATTAATCCACAAATCCTTCAGAAAAAGACTGCAAAACCAAACGCACTGAGACTGATTATAATATCTCCTTTGATTTTCACAATATTGATTCTTGGAGAAATCGCTGGCAGAATTATTGGGAATAGCATTGCGGACGCTTATGCTAGGCCATTTGGACAATCACTACTTCTATTATTTGCCATCTTTAGCATCTTTGGATTTGTGTTCTATTCATCAGCTCAAATCAATGATTCAAATGGAAAAATAACTGTGGACGTACTATCCATCGGCTTCCTCGCATTATGGATTATTCCATCATTAATCAAAGCTAACTACTTGCCTTGGACAGTCGGCTGGCATTCAGCTGAAATATTACTTATATTAGGAATAATTTTTGGACCAGCTGTTCTCGGACTAATGTATCTAAGGGAACTAGAGAAATCGGAACTCTCCCAAAAACGAGCGACTCTCTTTGCAGACCTTTTAGTACATGACATTTCAAACTATCACCAAGCAATATCATTGAGTTTGGGATTGCTTGAATTGGAAAGTCTGAATCCCTCTGCGAAATTAGAAGCATTAAGAGATGCATATCACGAATTGCAGCGTGCTGATTTACTGGTTCGAAATGTTAGACGATTAGGAATGATAGATGGACTTAGCAAGAAAAAGATGGAACGCACTGATGTTGTTGAAACAATCGAAGATGCTTTTCGAATTGCATCCCGTAAGGCATCACAAAAGAAGATTGATTTTCACGTTAATCAAAACGTCGGAGTGTGTTTTGTATTAGCTAGTGGATTATTACTAGACGTATTTTTGAATCTATTTGATAATGCCATTGAATATTCAAGCGATCACACGAGAATCGATGTTGAGATTGAAGAAAACATGGTTGATAGGAGAGAATATTGGAAGATTGATGTTTCTGACAATGGTATTGGTATAGAACCAGAAAGACGACATAAGTTGTTCTCTCGGTATATGATTGATTCACAGGGGACAGGTCTTGGACTTTCCGTTGTCAGTGCGTTGATACAAGCATTTGGTGGTAAGATTTCAGTTCGTGATAGAGTTCCTGGAGAGTATGATAAGGGTACAACGTTTTCAATCATACTGCCAAAAGTTTGAATCTAGTCCTTTTTTTGAATTCTAACACCATCTCGCGATATGAGCAGGTCACCGTTTCCCTCAATAACATTCTCATACCTTGAAAAAATAAACAGCAAGTCAGACAATCTGTTCAGATACTTTAAGACATTTGAATCAACATTTGATACCTTTGATAGTGTGAGAACTCTTCTTTCAGCCCTTCTGCAGATGGTTCTGCAAATATGCAGGAGTGCTCCTGCATCGGAACCTCCGGGTATGACAAAATTCGTTAGTAATGGTAATTCTTCAGAGAGGTCATCAGCAATTTTCTCAATAGTTTCAACATCAGCCTGCAAGACTTTTCTCAGATTTTCATTTGAACTACCGCTTTCCGTCGATGCCAGCTCTGCATTGATGAAGAATAGGAGTTGTTGAATATCATGGATGTGAGTTCCTATTTTATCTGAAGAGTACTTTTTTGTGAAGCCTAGAAATGAATTAAGTTCATCAACTGCACCATAAGCTTCTACTCTAATGTCATCTTTGTCTATTCTTTCTCCAGACCGGAGACTTGTCTGTCCCTTATCACCAGCGCCTGTGTAAATTCGTTTTGACAAGCAACCACCAATCCTTGACTTATTTTACCTGAATGATTAGCCTTTCCATCTGTGAAAATACTTCATTCTTAAGAGTCTTAATAGAACGCATGTTCTAGAATCAGAAATGTTAATGTCATTGAGTTTCAACTAGTCTGTCAATGGTAGTCGAAAAACGTCGTTCAGCCTGTGCATTGAATTGCCCGGACATTTGTGCATTCATAGTCCATATTGAAGATGGCAAGATTATTCGACTCGAGGGAGATCCAGATCATCCCTATACTCTTGGAAGATGTTGCCCAAAAGGATACGCGCATGTATTGAGAATGTATTATGATGACCGACTGCTATATCCCCACAAGAAACAACCTGATGGTACTTTCACAAGAATTTCGTGGAATGAGGCTTTTGATGAAATTACCCACAATATGAGGGAGGCAAAAAGCCAGTATGGACCGCAAAGTGTTGGCATCTATTCAGGATCTGGAAACGATGGAATGGCTCCCCGGTATGCTGCTAGATTTGCAAACGCTTTTGGTTGTAGAATGATTCCAGGGATAGCTGAAATCTGTTTTGAAGGAGCATATGAAGGAGCTCGATTTAATGTAGGTCCATTTCCACCACATGAACTTCAAGACTGGGCTAATTCAAAGTGTATTGTGATTTGGGGGACAAATAAATTCGAATCAAGTATCCATTGTAAGCGTGTAATCCAAGAAGCCATTGATAATGGTGCAAAGTTGGTAGTGATAGATCCGAGAAAAACCCCATACGCAAAGATTGCTGATCTTTATACGACAATACGACCTGGAACAGACGGGGCTTTGGCGCTAGGAATAGCAAACGAGATTATTCGCAGAAACCTCTACAACCATGATTTTGTTAGGGACTATGTATATGGTTTTGAGGAATTCAAGAAACGTGTATCAGACTATGACACGAAGAGAGTAAATGAAATCACCTGGGTTGACGAGAGTACTATTAGAGAGCTAGCAACCATTATTGCTACAAACGGTCCAGCGTTGATTACCACTGCGCCTGCAGGGATGAATCACTACACGAATGGAACTTGGGCTGCTAGAGCAGTACACAGTCTTCTTGCTATTTGTGGCTATATTGGAGTATCAGGCGGTGGTTTTCAGTATCTATCATCTGACAATAGTCCCTTTAATAGCTCAGCAGTGACTCTTCCTGAGCTGCTGGATGATAATGAACAACCAATTGTTCCATCTGGAACCTATCTGCCCGACTATATTCTTAGACATAAGAAGAGTCCTCTGAAGGTTCTAATAATTCAGGCAGCTAGTCCTATGACCCAGTGGCCAAACACAAACAAGACAAAGGAATCACTAGACCGTATTCCATTCAAAGTATGCATAGATCTAGAAATGACTGATACTGCAAAACTCTGCGATATTGTCCTTCCGGCCACATTCATTTTTGAACATCATAATCTGGTTCATTCGGAACTTCATAGAATTGTGCAATATGCACCAAAGATTGTAGAGCCTTTAGGCGAGGTAAAGAGTGAACTAGATATTTGGAAGGGAATTTCTGAGAAACTTGGTCTTGGAGAATATTTTCAACTATCCGAACTTGATGCAATCAAACTTGCACTTCAGAGTGAAGATTGTAAAGATATCAGTTTCGAGCTACTATTAGAGAAACCTGAGGGAATCAGGACAAGAAGTCCAGCAATTCCATTCATTGATCATAAGTTCGCCACCCAAACTGGAAAAATAGAACTCTATTCTATGGAACTAAAAAATCAAGGATTCGATCCACTACCATTCCATGAAGAACCAGTAGAGAGTCCAGTTTCAACCCCTGAAGTCTTCAAAGAATATCCATTTATCATGATTACAGGACGCCTAAGAGAACGACTACATTCACAATATACTACCCTAGAAGTGGGTGGTACTGTGAAGAGTTATGCTCATTGTACGACTTGCAAGAAATGTGTCGAGGATTGTCCTGACGAGGCCATCACCTTGACTCAACCTAGTACAAGTATTATTTTGCAAGGTGCTAAACATGCACCTCAAGAACAGGCTAAGCTTAGAAAGAAACTGGGAGAACTTGTTGGCGGGTTGGCTGTACAAGTGACTAATGAAAGACTTCACATTCCACCTGAAATCACGGGATTACTTATTCCAATTTGGGACCCTACAAAATGTATTGGTTGCCGAGAATGT
>JAEORI010000091.1 GCA_016840965.1 Candidatus Thorarchaeota archaeon
GCTGGTCCCAACGATGTTGTGTTGAGCGAAATGAAATAACTGCCATCCACCGGACTCTGAAGTGTATAGTCCACTCCTTCAACCAGGTCTACTCCACCAACTGTTAGAGTTATGATGGCTCCCGCAATCCCATTCAATGACAACGAGTCTTGATAGTATGCTGTGAAGTTGATATTGTCAAGATACTGTGTAGGTTCTGGTGATGATGTCAGTTCTAGGTTAGTTGCTCTCTCTTGTAGAGTGAATGAAATAAATGCGTTCGCAGATAGATAGAACGGAGTGGAGTCTGGATAGCTGATTTCAATCCAAAGTACATACTCCCTGTTTATCTCAAGATTCTGGTTATATGTCTGGATTGTGAGGAGGTAGTCTTCCGAAGCACCTCGCCATATGGAACTAAAGAGCCATGAACTTCCATTCAAGACTTGAATTGTGGTCTGTGTTGAACTATTTCCAATTTCAAACAGAGTCAAAACATCAGTGTAATGAACTACAACTTCAAGGGAGTTATTGTATGCTGTTTCTTCAACAGGCTCTACAAGAAGTGCTGTAAGTCTATACTGTAAACTGAGTGATCTTGATGCTGTGACTACTGCATAATAGAACTCACTTGTGCTCATCTGCACCGAGATAGAATATGTGCCTGGTCTACTGAAGTATGTAGTCTTCAGTTCAATTTCATACTCCCCATTTCCTAGAGGTGTGAAGGAGTATTCAGAAGCTGGAATTTCCTGTGTACCATTATAGAGGGATACCAATCCATTGTCAATTGCTTGAGATATTCCCAGTGTGACATCATTGAAGGTGAGGTGCAAAGTCACATTGTCACCATAAGGTGTTGGGCTAATACTCGAATATTCGAATTCCGTTTCGCGGAATCTAACACTAATTATGACTGTTCTCCCGGTCACATTTGCATAATATGGCTCTCCTGTCCAACTAACACCTATTGTGAACTGACGATTTCCGAGAGGCTCTCCTAAAATGCTTGTATTAAATGAAACATGGAATAGTCTAGTTGATGCATTATAGGATATTGAATAGTCTGGTAGCCCAATAGAAATCGTCATTTGACCACTGTATGCTATGCTGTATGGGCTTCCATCTGCTACGTCATCAAATGAGAATGAGAAGGTTGCATTCACTCCATAAGGAGTACTTTCTGGCGGAATCAGATTAATCAAAGTACTTCTTGGAATTATGCGAACTGATAGTGTATCAGTCCAATTGCCATAGAAGGGCTCTACAGTCTTGGACCAGTTTACATATACAATCATTGTATAGATTCGCGGTCCCGCGAATATCGTGCTGTTGAACTCAATTGTATAATAGCCTGGATTTCCAATATCCTCAGTGATTGTAAATAGGGATGGACTGAATGAATGACCAACAAACTCTACATAGATGAACACGTTTCCTGCTGGTGCAGAAATATTAGAGATGCCATCACCACTATAGAGTTCGCTGTAGAGATAGGTATAGCTTAGGTTTCCTAGATACGGAGTAGGTTCAGCTGAATCTATCAAATCAAGATCTGATGCCTCTCCTCGTATTCTAACGAAGGCTGTGACTGAACGGTCGTAGTACTTCTGAATAGGTCCTGTCCAGTTGAAATAGACCGTGATCTCATAAATACCTGAGATTCCTAAATTCGTAGCTGGAAATCTGATGATATAGTATCCATTGCCTAGAACTGTATCATTCTCAAAGGTTGCAAGAATCCACCCCGAGTCGCCATATACAGATAGGTTAACAGGTGCCTCAATAATTCCAGCGTCATTATCCAGGTCTCCACAGTAGACAGAGATATTGACCATTGCATTGTAGCTAGTAGGTTCGATGGCACTAGCAAGCCTGAACTCGGTCAAGTGAGTTCTTATGATGATGCTTATGTTGAAGTATCCAAATTGATAGTTTGGACCTTTTGAAAAGTTGAACATGATCAAGTAGGATCCAAGTCCATCCGTGTCCATACTGGGTAATTCGATTCTATATTGATCACCAGTCCAACTAATGCTCAAAGAATAGGTCCAATTGTGAGAGATTGTTGCTCCGAGGATAGGCTCGTCATGTGTGATGTCCCAATAATCTGCGTAGAAGACTGCAGTGTCACCTACTGGTAAATCAATGACAGAAACCGAGGACCTTGCGTATGCGTATGCGATTTGCACAAGAACTTGGAAGGTCAATGTTTTTGCTTGGTATCCACTTGCATCAGCTGTCAGATTCACCTCGTGAGCGCCAAGGTCCCATCCTTGTACAATTATCAAAACCTCATAGACACCATCTCCCACGTGTTGCCAGACAATCGATGCTCCCTCTGAGGATATTGTGCCAGTGGTAATATTCTGAACATGGTCAATGTCAACATATGACAATGTGACTGTAACATTTGTGTCGAAGCTGGTTGTCACAGTTGGATAGTCAGGAGATGAGAGGTAGGTAAGAATCGGACGGTATGAGAATGTAACTTCAGGAGTGTTACTATCTCTATAGTTTTCTACTGGTAGAAAATCAACAAAGACGATGATCTTATACTGCCCCTCAAGGAACCTCGTGCTATCAATTGTCAGCTGATAGAGTCCATCTCCTAGGTTTGCGAAGCTCTTGAATGTGTATAGGTCCCCTGTTTCGTTTCGAGCACTGAAGTAGGTCTGGTCAAGTCCTGATATGGGTGTCCCATCGATTGGACTACCTGGCTCGCTGACATTTACATGAACAAACATCACAAAGTCATTTCCGTTCGGGAATGGCTCAAGGGGATCCCAGCTCAAGTATACATTTAATCTCCGAATGTCTAGTTGGATTACAATGTAGGAATCAATATAGAATCTTGGAGAGTTTGTGGCACTGACTGTCACATTTATGAAATACGAACCGACTGCCCAACCACTTGTATCCAACCAGAAACTGAACCCAGGGAAACTATCACTTCCAGTACCCCAATCGAGACTCACCAGACTTAGATTACCACTGCTAATTGTAGTTGAGCCAAGATCTAAATCTAACCACGAAACATCAAAGAATGTGTCAGTTCCAACAGGTATTGTGGAACTGTGGTCTACGCTCAGCGTAGTCCTATGAGCAAGAATTGATAGGCTCACTGTTGCCGTAGATGACAGATAGTTCGGTTTTGAGCAGGTCAGGTTAAAGAAGTAGGTTCCAGGTGTAAAGGAACTCACGTCTATTGTTATGGTGTAGTATCCTTCACCGTCCTCAAAGGTCTGAATTGGGACAAATGGAGAAATTGAAATTGTGCCCCCCTCTACTCCAATTCCCGCGTGGTCGATATCATACCAATATATGCTTGTATTCGCTTCTTGCCCCCATGGGGCTTCAACATCATCGGGACTTAGGAGTGTGGCATCAGTCGCAATTGGAAGATAGTTGAACTGAACATCTATACTGCTGCTTAGTAGGTATGATGTGCCTGGTGTCGCTGTAAACCTAAATGTGTGTTCTCCAATCGAGAAGCCTGTCCCATCCACTGTCACAAGATACGTTCCATTTCCATAGTCGATTGGTGGACCTAGGATTGTTGCATTACACGATATGGATGCGCCTGTAATTGGAGCACTATCAAACTGGTCTCGTAATGTCAATCTAATCTCAAAATGGTCACCATATGGTGTATCACGGGGAGGCGCAGAGGTCAGAAAGGTTCTGTGAGAAAGGTCGAGATAGAAGAAATCTGTTGCATTGGTATAGAACGGATGCGAAGCTTCAAGATCTATACGCCATCGTCCATAACCACCTAAGTCAGATGTGTTGAGAGTCTTACCATATCTCCCACCTCCATAATCATTAAGCTGGACAACAGTTGGTGCCCCACTGACACTCCAGTTCATCGACACCGTTGCTCCACTCACTAGTGCCGCATTTAACGAATCCTCCAGTTCAAATTCAACATAGAGCTGTTCACCAATGAGTTTTGTTGAAATCCCATCAGCCACTGCGTCTCCTGGTGCTGTTAGGCTTAATGAAGTCCCACGCTTCACGATGAAGCTTCTATCAATGATGCCAACCCTATGAATTACATCAGAACTACTATCACTATATCGAGCAATGGCATACCAAACTCCTGCTGGAGCTGAGGTGTCCAAGTTGAACGAAGCAGACTGTGAGTATCCTAGGGTCTCTTCCAAACCAACAGAATAGAAGCTACTTGGATTATATTGGTTCTCAAACTGGGTCTGAATCCACCCTGCAGAGCGAACGATATCTGAGATGCGCACCTCATCGATCTGGCCATCCCACTCAGCACTCCAAACTCTGTCCTTTGGCTGGTCCCCATGACCTATCCAGAATCCCTGTTCATATGCAGAGGGTAGTATGGCATTAGACTTTGCTAGAACATTCGGATCAGGTATTCCATCGACATAGATTCTCATTAATGAGCCATCATAGGTGGCGACAACGTGGTGCCATGCTCCACCTGTAACATCATTAGCGCCTCTCAGCTGATGTGTTTGACCAGGTAGACTGAATGTTGGTTTTAGAGTTGAACCACCACCGTAATTGATGAACAGACTGTATCCATCATACCACCCCTTGTGATTCATTATTCCATATACATGTGTGTTCGGAGTGATATCATGCTGAATCCATGCTTCCAGTGTTATTTGATACCCATCGATGTTCCAAAGTGGACTGTCACCACAATCAATGAGATCATAATATCCATCAAGATTATTGAAGTCCTGTCCTGAGCCAATCTTACCCGCAACTTGGGTTGGAACGAATGAACTGTTTCCTTCACCACCTTGACCATGGTGCTTGTATTGACTACTGTCCAAATATTCATCCAGTGCCCCAGTTCCACTCTCTCCTAGATGCCAGACTCCTAAATACCCGGAGTCCCAGACGGGTCCTGAATCATAAACAATGGGGGCCACAGGATTTCCATAGTACATGGTAATTACAGTATCACTCGAAC
>JAEORI010000092.1 GCA_016840965.1 Candidatus Thorarchaeota archaeon
TCATCAACGCCCCGGACAATCCTCGAACTAATTTTTTGTTGTGCTCCAGTCACATTTTTGATAAACTCTTGGGCAATATCACCACAATCAAGACTTGTAACCTCCTCGATTGTTCTATCAATCTCATTTTTTTGAGCTTCCAGTTCGCGTATTCGCTGGCTCTTCAACTGTTCGAGCCCGGCCATTACCGTGTTGACATCTGCAATGTACTTCCTGCGGTGAGCTGAAGGGTTCTCAACCCGTACTAACTGGGCATCCAATAATGACCTGAGAACTCTATGAACCCATGCCTTTGAGAGACTAGTTTCTGGGTCTTCTTTTAGCAACTCATCATAGATTTCTGAAAATGTCAAAGGGATTGGCGGGTCTTTCTGGAGTTTGAGGATTATGCTTAGCAGACTCATTGATCGGGACTTCTGTTTATCTTCAGCTACAAACCCGCATAGTTCAAGGGCTTTTGAAATCTCATTATCGAATGACATTAATCACACATCTTTACTCATTCTTGAGGAGCCAGAAAGCCTCATAGTTTCCTAACTTTATGACTGTATACAACCGCACGATATATAAATACGCTTCGCCATATGTATACTAAGCAGCTGTCCGCTGCTAACTCCGGGTGGATGCTTCACGGTAATCCACAACGGGCATGGTTACAGGGCATGCCGGTGGGCTCCATCGGCCACGAAGCAGGGTGGCGCGGGGGGTGTCCCCTGCTTCGACTCCGTGATTCTCTCTCACTTTTTTTAAATGCCGCTCACAGCGATGGCTCGAAGGTATCCGACTCCAATTCTTGCTACCATCGGGAGAAAGTCTGTCATAAGAGTCATTATAGTGCTGACACTTGCATGTCCTTGTATCAGTTCGTTCAATGTCTTGGCATCAAGCTGGCTCAACACAACCTCTGCTGCGGCAATTGGATCGTTGAACATTGAATATTTAGATACAGCCCACATTCCCTTACCTGTATTAGTGATGTTAGAGGCTAGTTTTGTCTTTCTATACTCCTTTTCATACTGATATACACTGTTCTTAGAGAAATCTCCAGTATCAACCATTCTTTTTGCATGCTTGGCTAGAACTTGACCCGCGTGGAAACAAGTTGTAACTCCGCCTCCAACAATGGATGATACCTGTCCAGCTGAGTTTCCAACGAGCGCAACTCCTGCATCAGTGAAACTCGGAATTATTCCTGCACATGGAACAACCCCGCCATTCACCGCTGCAATCTTTGCATTCTGAGTCTCAGGGTGGGTCTTCATGTACTTCCTGAGGACGTCCTGCATTGGAGGGAGTGCCTGCCAGTTCGATTTCGATGAAGGCACCCGTCCTATTCCAAGGTTTGTTTCAGTTTCAGATCTCGGGTACAACCAGAGATAACCTAGCCCCACATCTTTACCAACAAAGAAGTATGCAACATCCGGATCAATATCTTTGCAATTCGTGAGCTTAAACCTGTACCCATAGCTGAGTAGCCATTTTGGATGTGTGAAGCCTGCAGTTTCGGAAACCCGACTGAAAGAACCATCTGCTCCTACAGTCAAGTTGGCATGCTCCTGCTCACTCTGATTATATTTTACACCTACTACGGAGCTGTCCTTTTTCACAACAGAGTTCACTCGTGCTTTGTATCTAAATTCTGCACCATCTGAGAGTGCACGGTCTCTCATGAGCTCTTGGCATTTGTTCTCGTCGAAGAGATACGAGTTACCCAGGAGCGTTCTATCCACAACAATATTTGCACCTGTGTCGAGACTCTCTCCCACAATTGAGGAGTACTTGTTCCCAATGTACTCTGAGTCTGGCTTGACACGCAGGAATTTCAGGGCTTTATCAGTAACTAACTCGCCCATGAGCGAATCTGTGACACTTTTGTGTTTCTCAAGGACTAGGGTCTTTAATCCATATTTGGCAGTTTTCTCAACCGTCATCAGTCCAGCAGGACCTGTCCCTGCAATAATTACATCATAAGTCATCATCGGGATGCTCCGTAATGTTACTCAAGTCCATTTTGCAGCATCTATATCTCTTTCTGAGTGGTCTAAACATAGCCATATAGTTATAATACAAAGTAAAATCAATAACGAAACACCTCATTTAGCAGGGTCGATTATGAAACCCAGGTCTATAGCCTATTCCATGTATCTTATACTATCAATAATGGTGAGTCTTACACTAGCCGCTATCCCAGCTATTCTTCTATTTACAATTGTTATTCAAAACTTCACAACTTTCCTCGACACCATTTGGCCATTCTCATTCATTCATAGTTTTGTCATTGAGAATTTCTCTCAGTGGATCCCAGCTTTTGCGCTTGATTATTGGTGGTTGATAATACTCTTTGTGCCACTGGGCTTGATATGTTATGCAGTATTTCTTGCCTTTCTAATGCTTTTCTTTAAGCTCTCACAGAAGGGAATGCCCTTCTTAGAGGATGGATACTATGAAGCTGAGTCAGAGGCTTGGCTGATTTACGAGTATTTTGAGGTGTACTATATCCTCTACCCTTACTTTGCAGGATTCTTCAGTCTCTTCTTTGACACAAAACCACGGCATCAGGCTTTTGGAGCAAAGATAGGAAGGAACACGATAGTAGGCAATGGACGTCTCTTTAATCCTGAAAGAACTATAATTGGCGATAACTGCTTTTTCGGGTATGATGCTATCCTGAGTGGACATGTGTATGAAGGCAGACGCTTATACCTGAAGACAGTCAAGCTAGGAAATAACGTCACAGTCGGAGCCAACGCAGTAATTTTACCTGGTGCAGATATAGGAGATAATGTCATAGTGGGTGCAAACTCCGTTATCCCCAAGGATAAAGTGATTCCTCCCAACACAATATGGGTTCACGGTAAAGCAATTCCAAGGGAAGGCTATCCTATGGTTGAAGAGCTGCATCAACCAATTGGAGGTCCAACAGTAATCTTCGATAAGATAGAGAAGATGAGTGAGAATGACAAAGAAGATGAGGAAGGTACTACCATCCCATCTAATGGTGAGCGGTTCTAACTCAGATCCCAAATGGTGAATATATTGCGTCTCTTAATGCTTCACTTGGAAAGCTTTTGGTACAGCCTAAACGAGGCCAATTCTGAAGACCGCACGGAGCTTGGTGAGTCATTACATGTTTGGATCCATTCAGAGATGGAAGACGAAGAAAACAGGTCTGGAGTTCTCAGGAAGATGGTGAAGAACATTCGTTGGCTCGCGCAGAAGATTGATTGCAATAGAGTGACTCTTCACTCATTTGCTCATTTGGATGATAGCAAATCAGAGCCTGAATTTGCTGATTCCCTAATAGAAGAGGCTGCTACAAAACTTCGCGAGCGTGGTTTTGATGTCCATATTGTGCCTTTTGGTCACTTTTATGAGTTCAACATGCATGTGAAGGGACCTTCATTAGCAAAGGTTTTCAAAAAACTATGATAACAACGGAAAATTGGTTGTCAGATTCCTTATCTCATGAATCCAGCACGATGTACATCAGTCAATGCTCTATCTTTCCGCTGTTCGAACTGCTTGTTAGCAAGGATGGCTGCTAGATAACGTCGGAGCTCAACTGAGTCGTCTTTGTACTCCTCAAGCTTTTTTCTCTCAATTGCCTGAGGAGCTATTTCCATTACAATTGCTTTACCAAAGCTAGTTATTGCTGATGCAAGCAAATTGATCACTTCATTAAACAGAGTTTTCATTCGAAGCGCTCAGGTTTCACCAAGCTGCTTCAAACAGTTTTGTCAATCAAATAAATCATAGATTGCGTCATGGTTCAAATCTCAAAAGAGGGAGAGTGGCCATGCTATACCACACGACCAATACATCTCTCCTTTAAGATGAATGACATAGTTTCTACCTCTGGAAGGAGGTTCTGTAAACTTCAGATCTTATCTGTGACTTTAGTCTATGAAGCTCCTTCAGGTCTGGTTCCGGTTCAGGTTTTTTCCTTAGTTTTGCGAATGCCAATTATTTAACACCTACTAAATTGTTGGCATACATTTGCATATAAATATTGCCAATACTTAGGCCGATATTTGGGCAAATACTACCACGCTGTTCTACCAGTATTTTATTTGAA
>JAEORI010000093.1 GCA_016840965.1 Candidatus Thorarchaeota archaeon
GGGGGTGGTGTTGTGGGTGCGAAAGCACCAGGAGTATATGGTTCACCATTCCAGACAGATGCGATTGGGGGCGCAACTGAGGTTCGATTGAGGGTTTGGACTAATTCCGCAATTACGAGATTTTCTGTTTCAGATCCAGAAGTGGTATCATTGACAGCTTCTGCGATATACATCTCTGCAAGCGCTTGATGATCATCCGGTCTCAGGTATGTTTCTCCTTTCGGACAATTAATGGTTACACCACTCTCCAGATAGGTGATCATCGCGTCAGTATCAAGATCAGCGACTTCATTCGTTACGTCTACCAAGAACTGCGCTGTGGCAAATCCACTTGCAGTGAATAGCTCCGGAACTCGATATGTTAGTCCGTATTGACCATTTGGCTTAATGTTTCTGGCAATATGTTGAGCTACCATCCAGTCGTTGACAGGATTGTCGGGCAGTTGATAACCATATAGGCAGAGCCCAGTGGAACCGATGTATGTCGCTGGAGGTGTCAAACTCGCTTCAATGGTGTTCATTGAAAGTATATCAATACATGCTCCTGCAATTGTCATGTTGGCTGCGAGATTGTATGTTGTCATACCATTGTATAGATATGAGAAGTCTAGAGCCCAAATGATGAACAAATACTCAATATCGTTTACTAAATCAGCAGCTTTCAGAGCATCGATCTCTTGAGAGAAATCGGTATCAAATAGATTTGCATATACGGAACTGATTACGACTCCTCCTTTCTCCTCAATGACAGATGTCATTGAAGATACACCATCATATCCGAAGGAATAATCAGCTGCTAGAAAGGCAAATTTGGTATAGCCAAGTGTGTCCATAGCATATGTAACACCTGCGTAGGCATCATGCCAGTTATTTCTAGCAATGCGGAAGATATATGGATTAAAGCCTGATTCAGTCAGTGAAGAAGCAGCAGCTGGAGTTATGAAATATAACTTTTCATAATCTTCTGCAATAGGTGCTATTGCTGCGGCAACCGCACTAGAGGTTCCTCCTACGAGAATATCAATCCCATCCGTTTCGATTGCCTCTACAGCCCTCGTTGCAGCTTCGACCACATCACCCTTCGTATCATAATAATGAAGTTCATAGGGTCGACCTGCTTCGGTCTTATTCTCATTATCATATCCCATCATCGTCGTTGCGTATATCATACCCAACTCGAAGCCTTGTTTTGTCCATGGTCCATATGCTGTGAGACCTGCTGTTTCGGGGACGAATATGCCAATCTTAATTGGCTCTGGAGTTTGAGCAACAGCTGGTTGAACAAAGAAACAAGGTAGGAAGATGGATACTAGTAATAACAACGAAAGAGATAGAGATATTATTCTTGTTTTTTTCATCTTCTATCCTCTCCAAACAGCACTTTGATTGTAGTAGTACTGTTAGGATTAGAACATAGAATGTTCTATGTCTATCCCTGAAAGGAGGGTACCCTTCTATATATCTCTTAAGGAAACCTAAACTATGATGTTATTCATTCTTGTTGTTTACGAAGGAATCCAAGAACAACACTGTTGAACTCCTCGGGTCGTTCGAAAGTAACAGCATGTCCTGAATCTCTAATAATAGTCATTTCTGAATTCGGTACGTTATCATGAATCAAACTTGAATATGGATAGGCTGGTTTCAAGATGTCTTTCTCACCGACAAGTACACAAGTTGGTATTTTTATCTGTTTTAGTTGCTCTGTAATATTTAGCTTGAGAAATGCATCTAACAATCTTACGAGTGGTTTGAAATCTAGACCAGCGTAACGGACCTTTGCTTGTTCAAGAATTGCAGTATTTTCTCGAATGAAGGTTTCTCCAAAATTCAGAGGTACTGTGGCATTATAGAACATGTTAGGGTCCTCAAGCTCGCAAGCGTATCGCCATAATTGACACATCTCATGGAGCAAGGAACCAACGAATGAAACTGCACTGCAAACAACAAGACTCTTCAGCATTTCAGGATGTTCCAGAGCAAAAACCAAGCCTAATTCAGCTCCATAGCTTATTCCGACATGATGGACTTTGGAGATTCCAAGATCATCAAGGAGTTCTTTTTGGTCATCTGCATGGATTTTGAATGAATAGGGTTCTTCTGGCTTTTCACTCTGTCCTTGTCCTCGCATGTCGTACAAGATGACTTGGAACTCTTTGGAAAATACTGGGACTTGATTGATCCATCCTAAGGTATTGGAAAAGATACCATTACCAAAAATGACCGGTTCCCCTTTCCCATGTATCTCGTAATAGATGTCTACTCCATTTACATTACTGACAGGCATGATTAATCCCCTCCTTGTCCAAAATCCTGTCTTAGTTTTCGTTTCAGGATTTTGCCTGCTCCAGAGATATATGGAGCAAAACTATCGGTAAAGCGCACTGATCTTGGAATCTTGAATTTAGCCAATTTTCCAGCACAAAAATCGATTATCTCTTCCTCTGAAGCAGCTTGTCCTGATTTCAAAATGACAATGGCACGTCCCACTTCTCCCCATTTTTGATCTGGAACTCCGATTACCTGAACTTGAGCAATCCTTGGATGCTGTTCCAGAACCTTCTCAATCTCTCTAGGATAGACATTTTCACCACCAGAGATGAACATGTCCTTCACTCTATCCACTACGTAGTAATACCCTTCATCATCAAAATATACCATGTCGCCAGTTGCAAACCATCCATCATCATCGAGAAGTTTCTTATTCAATTCTGGTCGGTTCCAGTAACCAATGGTTACGGTGGGTCCTTTGAACATTAACTCGCCCACCTCATTAGCATTACAGTCATTTCCATTTTCAGGATCAACAACTTTTGCATCGATGAAAAAGTTTGGAGTACCAATGCTACCTATCTTACGTTCTGCGTCCCAAGGGTCAAGAGCGAAACATCCTGGGCCAACTTCGGTCATTCCAAAACCTTGTTTGAATTTGACTCCATGAGTTTCTCTGTATGTCTTGATTATATCTAATGGTAGCGGTTCACCTCCAGAAGTGAGGAATCGAACATTACTGAAATCTATGGCTCCAAAGTCAGGATGGTTCATGAGCATACGATACTGTGTGGGGACAGCAAAGAAAAAGTTGGGATTCTCCCTATTGATGGTACCTACAATGGTATCAAGGTCCCATTTCTTCATCTGAATTACTTTGCCTCCCAAAATGAATAGTGGAATTGCATATACATACAATCCTCCAACATGAAAGAGAGGCAGGTGATTTATGTAGACATCACCTGGGAGAGCGTCTCTAATAGTGCTTAACGTATTGAATGCTACCTGTTTGTAGGTTATCATTGCTCCTTTAGGAAGTCCGGTGGTGCCTCCAGTAAATACAATCCCCATTGGAGCTTCATATGAGAGAGATACTGGTTGAGGAGATTTAACCGAAGAGTTGTTAATTGCTTCTGCATAAATGACGGATCCTTCTATCTTTGTGTCTTTTGGACCCAACGAAATCCAGTTTTTGACAGTGCCTTCTTGTGCAAGTTCTAATGCGACATTTGAAAATTCAGAATCGTAAAATAATACCGATGGTGAAAGATCCTTGATTAATCCGGCTAATTCCCGGGCTACTAAACGCCAGTTTAAAGGGCTGAAAATACCACCGCATTTTTGACATCCGAAAAATGTTTCCCAGTACTCCAGACTATTTTGTGCGAGAATGCAGAGTCGGTTTCCTTTCTGAAATCCAATTTCTTGTTGAAGGAAATTTGCCACTCTATTCGCTTGGTTGTTGAATACTCGATATGTATACCTTCTTCCGGTCTCTACATCAACAAGAGCCTCACTTTCTGGAGAGAAGACATTTCTCTTGGATAGGTAATCAAATTGATTGGTCATTAGTGTCTCCTCGCTACGAATTTTCCTTTATTGATATCAATCAAAGCAGGAATAAAAATCCCTAACCACCATTTCAAAACAGCTGCTGCCATGTTGAAACCGCCTCCTGAGGAACAAAGAGCAATGTTTTCACCATTTCCCTTTCCGGGTGGTGGAAGTTTTCCTTGATCAATAGCATCATACATTGCTAGAGCAATACATGCTGAACCCGTATAGCCCCATTTATCCATGACATTGTGGGTTTTGCTAAGGGGCAAGTCTAGTTCTTTCATGACAGCTTCGATGGTCCGTATGTTTACCTGAGTGAAGAAGATCCAGTCGATATCCTCAAGCGAAAGATTCGCTTTTGCTAGACACTCTCTTGTTAGTGTTGGCCAGTGTTGAAGGTTTGTGTCTGCAGGAAACCGTTTCCTAAAAGAAAGGTGATGTCTGTTATTCTTAATCGCTTCAATTGTTGGTGGTTCCGCTGTACCTCCAACAAAGATGCCTAAATGGTCATGAAATGAACCGTCTGCAATCAGTTTTGAAGAGATGAATCCTTCCTTTTCTTCGTTGGTTTCTAACACCATTGCTCCAGCGGCATCAGCGAATAATGTGCAAGTGTAATGATCTGTCCAATCAACAAATTTGGTCATTCCGTATGCACCTATCACCAAAACTGAATTGATGTCAGAATCTGTTCTAATATATCGTGAAGCAATGTCTAAAGAAGTAACCAACCCTGCACAAGCGCAATTAACATCAAAAGTCCCAGCATTTTTTGCACCAATTTTTTGCTGAACCACTACTGATGTTGCAGGAGAAAGATAGTCTGGCGTGTCAGTACTCAGAATAATTAGATCGAGCTCTTCAGCCTTCAATCCTGCATTTTTTAATGCTTCACGACTTGCATTCGCTGCTAGGTCAGAGGTCACTTCATCTTTAGCCATGATATGACGTTGTCTGATACCTACATTTTTGACCAACCAATCAGCTGTCCCAGGACGATTAAGCATTTGCTCAATGTCTTCATTTGTCAACATCTTCTCAGGAATGTATATTCCCAAACCTGTGACCACAGCTGAACGAACCATATTCAACATCCCATGAGTATTCTTCTCGGTTTCAACACGCTCATGCCAAATAACCTTCCTAATTGGCTTAGGAAGAAGTCATCCCTTTCTCTACTTCATCTATAAAATTCATTACCTCATTGTTGAAATCTTCATACTTTTCGATGATGACAAAGTGTGATGCGTCTCTTATAATTCGCAATCTCGAATTGGGAATGCGTTCAGCCAGTAGCTCTCCATTTTTCGTCGGTACTGCGAGGTCATTTTCTCCGTGGAGAATAAGTGTTGGGACTGTTATCCTATTCAATTCCGATTCAGAATCAAATTCACCTGTTGCAGTGCTTTGGTGCACTTGCGCGTATAATGGTGTGGGGTATTTTTCAGCCCATACATCAATTTGTTCTAATACTGACCTGTTCTCTTGGAGGAATTGTGGACTGAAAGTAGCCCTATAACGCATTTCTCTGGCTTGTTCTTTTGAGATTGTTTCTGTAGGTAGAGCAATTAGTAAAGCCATTGTTTTGTCATCCATGGGAACATAATTGGTTCCTCCAAAATGAGTGGATGATAGTATCAAACTTCGAACTTTCTCAGGATAGGTAATGGCAATCTGTTGCGCAATCAATCCTCCCATTGAAATTCCTAAGATATGAGCATTTTCAATGTTCAATGAGTCCATCAATCCGACTGTGTCTTTTGCGAACATTACCATCGAATACTTGTAGTCAGGCTTCGAGCTTTTTCCTGCTCCCCGATTATCAAAGACCACACATCTGTATTTCTTCTTAAATGCTGGAACTTGTCGAAACCAGATCCAGCGATAACTGGCCCATCCTCCTACGAGTACAATAGGCGGAGCGTCAGGTGGTCCATAAATCTCATAATAGATATCGATATCTCCTACAGTTGCATATGGCATTTCAATCACTTCCTTCTGATGATCTTAATAGTAGTCTTCCTAATCTCGATTTCAACTTTATACCGAAAGATATCACCCTTGATGAAATCCCATATCTGAGGATGTATATTAGGCCAAAACCAATCACGCCTAGATATCCAAATATTGCAATAACTATAGGTAGAAATCTACTGTCTTCCGTCAGTAATAAGAATAGGCCCATTGTACCAAGTAACCCAAATATCCAATAATCAGAATCCTTGATATCAATTTCAAACCCGCGTATTTTTAGTTGCTGTATTTTTCCTTTAACAGAGTTGAATTTTCTCCCAGTTGAACCTACAATACCAAGAGGCATGAATAGGACAATGATAATGTACATCACCCCTAGTCCAACCAACCAAAACCTTCCATCCAAGTTTAGAACATTTGTGATGAAGTCTACTAGATTCAACTCAGAGTACGCTACTACTCCTGCTCCTAGTAATGGACCAAATAGTGTACCAAGTCCTCCGATGATGGTGAAGAGCATCGCATCAATAGTTACATTAACTCCTAAAGCAGTATCCGGACCAATGGTCCTGATATATGGTGCATACAATGCTCCAGCAAGACCAGCGATTGCACCACTTATAACTAGTACTACCATCTTTGCTCGAAAACTGTTGTAACCCAAAGCTTCAGCCCTTTCTTCATTTTGAGCGACAGCAGTAATCATTCTCCCAAAAGGAGATACAATCAGTCTTCTTATGAAAACATAGATTATCGTAACGCAAGTCAATACTAGATAGTATTGCACAGGAATGGTGTAGTAGAAAATGGAGGAATCTTCAATCCATAATGATACCATTTCAGCAATGTTCGTACTAAAGCAGACAATGAAACCCAGTATGATGGTGATTATAATGACGAATGGTAGGATATACGAATTCAGGCTATTTGTTGGTTTTACATTCTCTATCACTAATTGACTCTCAGAATATTCAAAAGGATCACTAATAGATTTGTTCCGTTCATTCCAGTAGAGAATAATCATCACAATAAAGCCTATGAATATTAATGCAAGTCCGAGTATATTTGTTGCAAATATCAAGAGGACAGCTATATAGGCAACCATAACTGGAGCGACCAAGAATAGGCCAAATCTTTCTGTCCTTTTCTTCAAGTATAGAATGACCATTCCGATAAAACCTGCAAGAAATACAAACGAAATTGTGACAAAGAATAGATAGGCTGGACCCGTTCTTAAGAGATCAGGAGTTGGCATCGTCAATCCTGTTTCTCCCCCAGAGATTGCAGGATTTTGAGCAAAGAAATTATAGATGAACATCGCTATCGCTAATGCAATAAATGCAAACGCTGTGCCCTTCATTCGATTAGTTGTCAACCCCATCAATAGCCCTAGTCCTGCACCAATCATCGTTGCCAGAATTATTGTTAATGGATATGGAATAGCTGCAATTAGATTGAAAGGCGGGGGGAGTAAACTTGGAATTAATGTAAATGCCATGAAATAAGCACTCACACCAAAAAGTGCAACATGCCCGAAATTCAGAATTGATGTTCGTCCCAATTGCAAATCAAATGACATTGCAAGAAGACCAAGAATCATTATACGAGTCGCTAGGTACATTAGAGTTCTGATTGGAGATGTGCCTGCCGTTGTACTCAATGGTAGTATATACAAAAAGGCGAGAACAGCTAATAGTGTTCTATTCTTTGATAGTATCCCGGGTATTGCTTGGAGTAACGATTTGCTTACCTTACTGTCTTCGTTATGCATGACCCGTCAACCCTCCTGGCTTTACTATCAGAATAACCGCCATAATGATGAAAATAATGATGTTCTCAAGAAATGGAATGAAGTATGATGCAAATTGAATTGACAACCCAACTATCAATGCACCAAAGAAGGTCCCCTCAAAGCGACCGTAGTGGGCACCTCCAACAACAACTATTACAAATGCATATATGAGATATGTGAGGCCATGACCTGCATTTGCTCCTATTATTGGGACTAGTACAGCTCCTGACAATCCTGCAAGACCTGCCCCCAACATGAACACGATTGTAAACAATTTCTTGATATCTGTCCCTAGTGCTTCAACCATCTCTTTATCTTCTATGCCCGCTTGAATCTGAAGTCCGATACGTGTCTTCCTGAAACCAATGAACATAATTCCAGCAACTGCAAAACCTAGAAAAATCAGGAAAATATGGTATAGCTCAAATATGATTCCCCCACCCAAACTAATAGTGCCACTTATGAAGAATTCATGAAGTTGTGACCTAGGAATAATGAAATAGGAGAATTGTGGAGGTCCCCAGATTATTTCTGCAACCTGTGTGATGATAAACATAAAACCAACTGTCAACAGTATCTGAGCAATTGGATTACCATAAAGCCGTCGAATGGTAAAGAATTCAATTCCTCCACCGATAAGAGCCATAACAGCTGTGGCTCCAAGAGCACTTACAATAAAAGCTACAAGTGAAAGGACAAAATGATTCCCTCCGAAAAGA
>JAEORI010000094.1 GCA_016840965.1 Candidatus Thorarchaeota archaeon
CCATAGTTCTTACCTCCCATCCTTGAAACCAATGGACCAAGAACTATTCCTTGAAAGAGAGCTGACCTAGACCCTCCAACCATGATGTACATGCCATTAGGATTCAATGCTCGTCTGTAGGAAATCAATGAACGACGCGCTACAGTATCTAGAATAATATCATAGCGCTCCCCAGTTCTTGTGAAGTCTGTCACTTTATAATCAAGAACACAGTCTGCACCTATTGATTTCATCATTTCAAGTTTTAATGCGCTGTCAACACCAGTAACCTCTGCTCCATAGTGTTTTGCAATCTGAATCCCGAACGATCCCATTCCGCCCCCTGCTCCATTAATCAACACCCTTTGTCCTGGTTGAATCTCTCTTTTTCCACGTAGGCTCTGCAGTGCTATGATGCCAGCTTCAGGGTAGGTGGCTGCTTGTTCAAATGTCATACTTGCTGGTTTCGGAGCCAACACTTTTTCAAGAGCACATGCATACTCGGCAAAGGCTCCATAGCCATTTGGGTACAACAGGTCACCGTGTACCTCGTCACCTGGTTGAAACTTCGTGACATTACTTCCAACTGTTTCAACTATTCCTGCTATATCGGTACCGAGAATCTTGTGCCTTGTCCGAAGAGGACCTCCGAGGCGGGATGCCCATGAACCTCTCATGGCTTCGAAGTCGGATGCATTTACAGAAGCCGCCTGGACCTTCACAAGAACTTGATTGGCGGTAGGAAAGGGCTTTTCCACATCTCTGTATTGAAGGACATCCGGTCCACCATATTTCGTTATTACAATCGCTTTCATGAGCATTCTCTCATGTGAGTTATAATGGTATAATCGGAATAAGGGGAGGAGCGAATATTAGCCATCCGCCCAGCACCAGTTCGAATATCCAGATCATTAGGCCCCCCAAGTTCCATAAGGCGTTGAAGTTAGGTCTCACATGCTTTGCGACATTACCGAGACCGTAGATGATGCTCGTTAAAATTCCAAACCAACCAATATATGCTAACCCTGGGAGTATATCATAGACAACGAACACGATTGAGTAAGCAAGCGTACCAATGGAGAACAGGAATTGTGCATAGGAAAAAGTGGAGTTCTTCGATTTGAGAATGTCAAGAGCTGAGCCACTCAATGCTTCCCTATCAGCACCACTGGAACCTTTGTATTCCTCTGCGATATTGAGAAGTCCTAGGTATTTCCTCTTATTGTTAATTTGAATTAAACCTTCTATGCCTCGAGCGACCAACCATGCAAATCCAAGCATCAGGTTGAACGAACTAAAAGCAATGAAGAGTGAAATTGCCAAAACAACAATTATGGAATGTTCAAGGACCACCAACAAAGTACCTGTTCTGAATTTCTTTGGATCCTTGTTGATCTTTTGCAGTTGTGCTTCCGGGTCAAGTTCACTAAAAATTTCATAACCATATCTCGAACTTGCCAGTACCAGGACTACAATAATCAACAAGAAGAGAAAACCGGAGATTTCGATGAACATCATGTTTCCCTCGCGTTACGAAGATTAGAACCATGGTTAAAAGTTAATACGACGCTGCCTTTCTTCTTCCCATCTTCAACATACCTATGCGCGTCCACGACCTTCTCCATAGGAAACATCTTGTCTACGACTACCTTAATCTCTCCTGAGTCAAAGAGATTCAAAAGGAATTCCAAATCCTCAGTCCTCTCTTCCAAGAGACCGCTCATTCCCTTCTTGCTGCTTCTTCTGTTGAGCAATGCAACACGTAACATCCGAGGTATCCCATAAGTAACAAAGAAGTAGATTCCTCCATCATTCAGAACATTCACACTTTCAGAAAAAGGACTCTTTCCAATCGTGTCGAAGATGATGTCATAGGTTTCTCCACGTTCAGTGAAGGATTCCTTCTTGTAGTCAATGACAATATCTGCACCAAGAGATTTCACCATATCCATCTTCTGATTGCTACAGACTCCTGTCACCTCAGCGCCGAAGTATTTGCCAAGTTGAACCAGAAACATGCCCACACCTCCAGATGCCCCGAAGACAAGGATCTTCTGTCCACGCTGGATGTCCACTTTCCTGAGGAAATATAGTGCGGTTAAAGCTCCCTGCACAGATGTGGCTTCAGGGAATGAAAGACGGGTCGGTTTCTTCGCAATCACCCCATCATCAGATAAGCTGACATACTCAGCATACGCTCCCAAGCTCATCCCAGTGTATGCGACAACCTGGTCGCCCTTTGCAAAGCGTTTAACATCTTTGCCAATCGCTTCAACCTCCCCAGCGAGCTCTGTCCCAAGGATTGGTTGTCTTGGCTTTCGCACTCCAGTAGCCAGACGCATGAGAAGTCCGAATCCAGGCGGAGCAGTGGCACTCCGCGACCAGCAGTCATATTTCGTGACTGTTGATGTTGTTACTTTGATAAGCACTTCATTATCCTTTGGCGATGGCTTGTCAATTTCTCGAATCTCTAAGACATTGGGAGATCCGTATTTATCTTGAACAATGGCTTTCATCCAGTTTCATTCCTTATTGAACTCTCTAAAACAATTGCAGTGTTAATTGTTGTTATTCTTTGTAGACTTTAGTACTAAATATGAGGGTTAACAGAGAAAAGAGAAATCTGGGGGCTGTTTCCCAGCAGAGAATGGTGCACTGGGGTAATTGATGACCAATCGCCATTACAATCACCCCCGATCTTGCAAAACGTTTTATGCCTCCAGTTTTGGCCATTTAAAAGCAAACCACACAATTAGTATTAGACACACCAATTCTATGCTCGCTAGTACAATATAGTATGCTGTAATTATGTTAAGAAATGTCGCGAAAAGTACGACAATCTGGAAAATCCCAACAATGACGTTAAGTACACGATTCACTTTAGGCATTAATATTAGGGATAGGAACACCATAATAATTGGGAGCGCCATCAGTCCAGCCATCGCAAAGAGCATTTCCTGGGTTAATGGGACACCTCCAATCTCTCCTGTTAGTATTTCAGCTAAGTTACCTGGCGAATAAAATCCTAAAACGTCTGCATATGAATACGCGAACATCAAAGTTATCCATAAGGCAGAGAGTTTTATCTTCACGTTTACTTTCAAATCCTCAAGAGTGCTTGAACTCAATCTTTTTTTCTCCTTTCTAAGTCACATTTAGAAACTAGGCGTTAACAAGTCACATAATATAAGTCCCTTGATGCCATTTTGAACTCTAACCAGCTTTGAGTTCTCTGTATACATTGAGAGCGAATGCTAGTGTCAGAAGTGGGAATGCGTAGTTTGACACAGTAGCCCACAAAATGGCTGTAGGGTCATGCCAACTTGGATCTGGTATTGGTTGAGAGAAATATACTGTGATGTATAGTGTTTCCATGATGATGAGGATTATGGAGAGAGCTATCAGACCAATGAGTCCGATTTTCTTCCTGTCCACCAGGAAGAGAGTTGTAAAGATGCCAATTATGACATATATTGCAAAGACTGTCCACGCGCTTTCCAAATCATTGTAGTGAAACTGGTCTAGTCCAGCTAGATACCCTCCAAAGAGTAGTCGAAAGAGCTGTATCACAACAAGCGCTATTCCACTAAATGTAAGTCTCTTAGTTTGAGTAGCTTCTTTAGAATTCATTATTCGCACCAATTAACTCTCAACCACGGTGATGATCACGTTGCCACGTTTTCTTCCAGTTTCAACATACCTGTGAGCCTCTGCGACCTTTTCTAAAGGATAACTTCTATCAATGACTGGTTTAAGCTTTCCTGCCTCAACTAGTTTTTTAATGAAGACTAGATCTTCAACGAGTCCAGTAGCTGTCCCTCCAAGAATTTTCTTGTTGCTTCTCATTGTAGCGAATTTTGCTTGGACGCTGCGTCTCATCATGTGTACAGCATCAAGAAAGACGCCTCCAACCTTTAGTGCTTTCATGGAACCAAACAGCGATAGTTTGCCCACTGCATCAAATATCGAATCATAAGTTTCACCACTCTTGGTGAAGTCTTCTGCTGTATAGTCAATCATCCTGTCAGCACCTAGTTCCTTCACCCACTCTAAATTCGATGTACTGCAAACAGCAGTTACCTCAGCTTCATAGTATTTGGCAAGTTGCACTGCGTAGGAACCTACGCTGCTAGAAGCACCATAGATGAGGACTTTTTGACCACTCTGTATATTTCCTTGAGTTCTAAGGAAGAATAACGCTGTATCTATTCCAACAGGAACAACAGCAGATTCTCCAAAGGTCAAATTGGACGGTTTTTGTGTGATAGAGCCATCTTCAGGTATACATACATACTCAGCATATGCACCAAAAGTGAATCCAGTAGTCCCAAATATCTCATCGCCAGGCTGGAATTTAGTCACATCATTGCCTACAGCTTCAACCACTCCCGCCAGTTCAATTCCTAGAATGTTGAACTTCTTTGGTGTAAAAACACCATTCATCATTCTTGCGAGAAATGGGTCCGGCTTTCGCATACGCCAGTCAGCAGCAGTCACAGATGTTGCATAGATCTTAATTAGAACTTCATTTTCCTTTGGAGTTGGTTTCTCAATCTCTTTCATTTCAAGGACCTCAGGGGGTCCATATTTTTCAAATACAACCGCCTTCATCTTTATTCACCCTGTTTCTTTGTAGAATCACTATTGTCTATGCCTCTGACAATAAACCAGATGCCCAATATCCCCTCATACGGGAGATACGCAATTAATGGAAACAATAATGCCATCCTCAAGATGGAATCAAGTCCAACGCCTAGGAGGAACAGCAAGACATCGATTGGCATAAGTGGCATCAGTACAAGAGCCCAAAGAGCTAGAGCCTTTGGAATATACTTGGATTTATAGAACATATAGTACCAAAGAATACCACCCAAACCGAAGAACAACATATGGATTGCATAACAGAACTCTTTCATCTCCAGCAATATTGTCCCAAGAGTGATCATCACCGATGGGTCAGGAGAACCTGCCTGCACATAATCATGACTTAAAGTAATCAAACCATTTGCAGTAATACTGCTGAAAATAAGGAAGATAGCTTCAGTCAACCAAAAGCTCAAAGCTATCAATGCGAAGAGTTTGTTATGCTGCTGTAAAACTGTGTATAGCAGGACGGTCATAACGATGATGCCAAGGACAGTGACAATCTCAGCGATAATGCCTGCTCTCAACAACAAAACATTACTTGAAATACTGACAAGACTCTCTGAGGTACTACCCGTGCCTATCGCTGCACTCGATAAAGGATCACTGAGCAAGCTACAAACAAACTGAATCAAATATGCAATTCCCAGAAACTTGGGAATGTTCTTGTCCGAACCCATTTTCAAGGAGGCTACAAAACCCCTATATATATCCCTTTCATCCACTCGATAATTGCAGGTGTATTAGATGGAAGATGTGAAAATTAAACTCTCTGCATTATGGGTGGCAAGGATGCTAACTGGTATCCAAGGAGATGTAATCCGGCTTATGGACCCCGCAATGCTAGAAGATATAATCAATGGAACTGCCGCAGTTCCACTGACAAATGAATTACTGGCTGCTATGGGAGCACTAATGTTGCTTCCAATCGTGATGGTTTTCCTTTCTTTGGAATTGAAGTATAAAGCAAATCGATGGCTTAACATCATCATTGCCATATCATTCATCGTGATAGACGGTATAGGATTCATTGTGCCTCGACCACTCTATGAGAACGTGATGGGGGTTGGGTATGTTTTGTTCTGCGCCCTAATAGTATGGTTTGCGTGGAAATGGCAAAATCAGGAAGAGTAGTCAAGAGGAAAGATGTGAGTCCCCAGAATCATGGGGAACCTCACAACCCCTCAGAACTAGAATGAGATTGATTACCCGCCTAGATCAATCCGAGAGTATAGGAATACGTTGATGGTGGTCATTAACAGAACAGATATGAACCCCCATGACGAAACATCCTCGGCTGGCTTGTTGTCGAGGATGCTAGTCAAAATCCACAGTCACAACGACGCAACCTTTCTTACGTCCTGTTTCTACATATTTGTGAGCCTCGGGAATCTGTTCAAAAGCGTAGGTCTTGTCGATAACGGATTGTAATTTGCCTTCTTCCATGAGCTCCTTCAGGAAGAGCATGTATTCCAAATGGTCCTTGCTTTTGCCAACACCTCCAGAGTCTTTGTTGACATTGAGATGAATACCTGATTCTTTCAATGACCCCTTCCATTTCTCAGGAGTGAGCTTGTCTACAGCATCAAAAATAACATCGTAGGTTTCCCCGATTTTACTGAAGTCCTCATTCTTGTAGTCAATCACTCTAGCAGCTCCTAGTGATTCGACAAGTTCCACGTTTCTGGTACTACACACACCAGATATTTCTGCACCAAAATGTTTTGCAATTTGGACGGCATAGGTACCGACATTTCCTGATGCTCCATATATGAGCACTTTTTGTCCAGCCTGAATATCAGCAATCTTAAGGACTTTCACTGCAGTCAATCCACCTCCGAGAACTGGAACAGCCTGTTCAAATGAAATATTTGGGGGTTTGATTGCTATCATATCATCCTCAGGCATGCACTTGTACTGTGCGTAACCACCTAGACCCACCCAGAAAGTTGATGCAAAGACTTCGTCACCGACCTTGAATTTCGTAACCTCTTCACCAACTTCCTCTATCTCTCCTGCTATCTCCATTCCAAGGATATCCTTCCTTGGTTTTGTGAAACCTAAGAAAAGACGCGCCGCAATTTTCTGTCCAGTAGGAAGATCGAGCCCTCGCATTTTAACATCTCCAGTAGAAACCGTTGTCATTTTGATCTTGATCAGCACTTCATTTGTTTTTGGAACTGGTTTCTCAATTTCTTTGATTTTCAATACATCAGGTGGTCCATATTTGGTAGTTACCATTGCTTTCATTATTGACACAGACTTGAAACGGTGGTCCGTAAGTAATAAATGAAGTGTCAAGAAACACCTAGGAAGGTTGTATAGATGAGCCAACAAGAAGAATCTGAGCTTCAAATTTATGTTAGACATATCAGATGGTTTGTGAATTTCTTTGCAGAACCAAGTCTTGTTGGAGAAGAACTAGACGATGCAATCTGCACAAATATTGATGGAAAAATTGAGCAAGCGTTAATTGAAGATCCCGCAATTGACAAACTTGAACTTAAGGTCGAAACATGCTGGGAACATATAGCAGAGATGAATCTGGGTAATATGACCTGGCTAGGGGTCCTGAAAATTCAAACAGACTTAGGACATGCTCAAATTGATGTTAAAGATATTCAAAATGTTTCAATACGTCTAAGTAAGGTGTTAATGGAGAATTTCGAAGATCTCAATCAACAGGGTCGAATTATGTTTGATATAGAATCGCCTTTCTATGTAATTATTTCAGCTGACAAAACAGAGCCAAAGGTTGAAGCATGGGATGCGCCAACTATTCAACGATATAAGAAGGAGTTAGGACCATATCTAGCACTCTATAGTGGACAGTGGTCAGACTATAGTGATGAGCTCTACAATCGGCGAATTGAGAAGAATCTCTCAAACCGAACGAGCGAGTTGCATTTCTACGCCAGAAACAGTGCTTTCCTCTATATTGAGGGAGAGGGATACGAAAAATATTGGAACTATGTTGAGGAAGTGATGGATCCCCCTCTGGTTCGAGCGCGTGGAGTGATCTTCATAATGCTGAAACTAATGGAGTTAATCCAGCGTTTTCTTGATGAACTTCTAGAACTCAGAATGCAGGATATTTCCAACATCGAAGAAAAGCAAGCAGAGATTGAAAAGACCAATCGATCGCTCATGCAATTAATTGCAATGATTCGAAGAGAAGATATGATCAATATGCGGGCGCATGCACGGGCGCTAAATGACCACCTGATAAATCTATTCAGAATTGATGAAGTACTCGACAATGTCACAGATGAGTTGAAGTATGTTCATGAGTCTGTTCAGCTGGTATATGAGGAAAAGAATCGAGACCTCCAAGAACGCCAAGAACGGCTCTTTCTCTACTTGAACATCATACTAGGAGCGACAATAGTCACTGAAGCAATCAACATATTGATAGCACCATATACGGGAACTTTCGAATACCTTGCTATACGATACACGATGGCGTTCTCAATAATTGGTATATTTGGTGTTATTCTTTACAGAATCATCAGAAAATAGGTGCTGCTCGGACCCTCACTTGTATAGATTTAGTGGGGCTAGCTAGACAGCTAGCCCGCCAATCAAGAAGTTGCTAGGTTTCTTTTTCCCGCTCCTTCACTATCCAATAGATGAAATATACTGCAATGGGAATGCCGAAAACTACGAAGACCCAACCAACTGCAGATAACCATGAGATTACCCAATCAGTCAACGTCCATGCGTTAAAGGCAAGGTCCCAACGACCACTTGTCCAGATAATAATCAGCCAAAACACTCCAATCAGGAAACCGATAGCATCGCCTTCTTCACGCGAACCACGTTTTGGTCCTCCTAGACGTTCCTCCTCAGGAAGCATATTGTACCACTTGAGATATAACACCACTACTATTACAAGAACCCAACTTCCCACAAGAAGAAGTTCCCAAAAGATCACATGCAAAATGAATGTGATAAGATATCCGACAGTGAACTCACCAAGTGTCGATGGTAGAAGGGCTGTTGCTTGTGCATTTTCAACAAACCAGAGAAGTACAATAACCGCTGCACTCACAGCGACAGCAAAGACAGCAGCAAAAACTAAAGTCATTTTCCAATGTCTTTTCAGAAACCTCTTCTGCTGTTCATCAAGTAGCTCATCATCTGTACCCATTATTAAATCTCCTTAACTATTCTTGAATGAATGGCTCTGTTTTATCTGTAATTAATCCTCCGTATCTTATACAAGTGCTCTAGCAGGTTCAAAGCTTGTGATGTTTTCCACTAATATATCCCTGAACCAAATCCTACCCGACTTTACTCTTGAGATTCCTCGGAGTTAGTTTCTTCCGGTGTCTTGACTTAGGCGCTTAGAACATTGGCAATTACATGCGTGATTTTCTCAGTATTTTTGTGATGGAATAAAAGCAAAGAGAAGTTTCCGAAAAAACAAACGTAGAATAAACCTGAGAACACAGTTAACTGACCCTTTTCATGCCTGCAAATCAGCGTATTCTTAGAAGCATACTATTGTACAAATGTCTTTTACATCATTCCAAAACTTTATTATAATGTATACAATTGTATACCTAAGAAGATACAATAGTACATCAAATGGAATACATTCACATTAATTTTGGTGTATTTCACACCGTGACCATTTGATGGCTAATTTCATCTTTATTTTTAGGAGGAAAATCAAATAAAGAACACAGGAAAATCTGGAACGCCAACTGGTGTAATAGCCTTGGCAATTTTGCAATTATTAGCCGTTATAGCTGTACTTCTATTCGGTGTACCTCAATTTATGGCATTACTAGAAGCGACACCGCCATTGCCCTTTTTGTTATTGGGTACGCTTCCATTAATTGTAGGTTTCATCGGGCTGTTACTCATCTACGGTCTTTGGACATTGAAGAGGTGGGCATGGTTTGGTACCATAATCGTAAACATTATAGCTATTCTAATCTACATCGTCAACCCTATTCTATTCATTATCCAGTTATCAATCAGCGTGATAATTGTGGTTTATGCGTTTACGCCTACAGTAAACGCTCACTTCAGGTAGTTTCTGAAAGGATTAATGAAACGGAGGTGAGAAATTAATGGTAGGTGTAACACAGAAGGTTGTAGGTATTGATGCACTATGCAAATATTATCAAGAGATCGGAATGAAGGCTTCAATACTACCTGATAAAAGCCCAGAAGCAGTAGAGAAAGGCCACATAAAACAAGATATGGGTTACATCAAGGTAGCTGGCCGAGAATTCGACCTTGTGACTATAAGATGGAAAGGAACAACCCGTGGTTCATACGATCTAGGTAATGTCCGTGGCATACCCATTGCAACTAAGGACAAGTTTCCATTTGAATACCATCACATAGTGCGTGCTGAAATCGCTAACGAAGGAGCTATGAAAGTCAAGCTCAAAAAGAAGACCAAAGGTATTGTTGGGAAGGAGGTCACAGATGTTTCATGGGAAGGGGGTCGCTTGGCTGAAGTCCTTAATTCAAATGACGGACTTAAGACAATGATAATGAGATTCATTGAACATGAAGATGGCATCAAGATCGAACCTGACAGGAAGAATAAGATCTTCAGGATAGTGTTCTCTCGACCCTCAGAACTGAAAATGGGTCTAGCGTATGGGTTCAAGTTCAATAGAAAACTACTTCCAAAAGAAGCTGTTGATGCAATGGATAGGATAGCTATGTTGGCACGTAGAGTTGCCAATGGTACGCACTAGCTTTCTATAAAGTTACATTAATGCTACCAGAAACCTATGGAACACCAAACGAGAGCCCTCAAGGTGTTTCTAAGGTTTCTGGATATTTTTTCATAGACACAATCTGCCCATAGTAGTATTCTCAGGGAGAATTGGTTACCTCTTTTGTTTCAATAGACACATCTTGATTTCACGAGGTTTGAAGACTAGATTCACACTCCTCTCAGTTACATGATGTTCCTGCTTTATCGTTCCATCAATCTTGACCTCGACCAAGGTTTCAAAGGAGTTATTGAGAATCAGAAGGGCATTGATTTCGCTGTTCCCTAGGTTATACATTGTGACAAGAATTCCATCGTCTCGAACTCGCATAGACGAGATTCTCACATTGGGATTGTCAATCTTGATTATTGGAGTCAGTAGTTGTGAGGATACATCCGATTGAGTCTGATATACAACCAATGCCTTCTCAGAGGCTGCATCTGCGATGTTTGCGCTCACATACAATGGGTCCTCCCTTGAATGAACAATAAAGCCATAATTGAATTCGTATTCTGTTCCCATTTCTTGTGCCCCTGGTGTTTTCTCTCCAGGTCCTGCATGAATTGGTCTCTCTGGGATATCTGCTCGTGAAAGCCACCCTATCGCGCGAATGAGTGTTAATGAAATTCGATTGCCATCTACTAGCTCAACCTCTGGCAAACCAGTATTAAAAACAGTGATCGCGCCTCTTCCTCTCTCGTCATTAATTCTGATGAATCGTTTTTGTGGTTGAATTCCTGAAGGAATCTCTGGGTATGAAGAATGCGTTTTATCTAGTACTTTGGCTTCTGGTACTTTTTCTGGGGTACCATCTCGTTCTACGACGCCAAAATGAGTTTCAGTCTGGGACTTCTCAGATTTGAATGGAAGATCGAAGCATATTCTCAGTCTATGGTCTTTTGATGCGTTTGTGAGTTTCGTTTTAACTTCAATTCTAGGCGTATCGCGATAGAATCTGAATGTAGATTCAACTGGGACTCTAATTTTTCCAGTCCGTTTCTCTCGTGAGACATCAAGGCACTCGAATACTTCGATTTCCATCTCCTGTCGAATTTCGGCAATGATGGGACCTGTGTTGAGAATATGCCGCTTTACATTTCTAATGTCTGTTTTTTCAGGCTCAACTCTACCGAATGTATATTCATCACCTCGGTCTCCATAGTCCTCAAAAATATGGAGCCCATTATATTTTATACCTAGTTCTTTATCGAATATGCTAAGAGTGCCATCCTTATTGAACGAGACTAAATAGAAACGATTCTCAATTTGATTTCCAACGACTGTTAGAATATCATCAGTTGCATCTGGAGACTTGGCAACAGGAACAAGTTTTGTAAATGCCCATGGTTGTAAAGGCACTACTGAAGCATAGACATTTTGAGTTGGCCGAGCTGCGATGAGATGTATCTTCTTGTACTTCTTACTATCAATTATCTCACGAGCTGTTCTTTTGAATTTCTCCCAATCTAGATTGCCTACCAAGTGGTCATCCGAGATAAATCGGAGCTCAAGAACTCCCGGTTCATCCCCATCATAGAACTCAATATCATTGATGTAGAAATTCATGAATTTCCTTCCAGGCAATAGACCAAATCCCATCTTGGCCATTCTCATACCAACAGTTATCTCAAAGAAAACATCATTTCTCGATTCTAGACGCTGCACACCATAGATTGCATCGTCTGGTGCTTGCAATCCGTTGATTGTCTTCTCTTTTGGAGCGGAAAACTCAATGTAAATTGGAGTTTTCAGACTTCCCCCTGAGTTGAAAGCAAGCACACCCGTTTCAATAGATTCTAATCCATTTCCTATTTGTTCAAGAATCTTTGCTGCATTTTGAATAAGGCTCTCTCCTATGGATTCAGCCCATGAGAAACGAGCCTTCATCTCTTCGTGCGTACGATCAATAGAACAACCGCATATTGAATCATGGGGGTGATTTCTCAATAACCATTTCCAAGCAGTTTTCAAATAACTAGTTGGATATTCCTGATTCAGTGATTGCCATAGATATGTACTGATAGGTTCAACTTTCCTTACCAACATATCTTCGACTTTCTGGTTCCAAATCTTAATCCACATTCTAGCAGAGTAAGTATCTTGAAGAAGTGGTGCTCTGGCTGAAGAGCGAAATTCGCCGGCATACAAAGGTCGTTCATAACCTGATTTTGTGATTGCATTTTCTAATTGTTTGACATAATCAGTAAGAGATCCTAATGAAATATCAACACCCTCGCTCTTCATACGGTCCACATTTTTTTGCACAAACGCTTGCGGGAATAGATGGTCTGAGCCATTCATCAAAAGATATGTTGGGACTGGTGAGAATGGTTCTAGGGAAGATATTCCATTGTTAACCATCTCCGTGAATTCTTCATAATCTTCAGCAAATCTAGAAGCATTCCCATATCCCTCAGGTAGATACACAACTGGAATTGAAACTAAAGAAGAGGGATGAGATTTCCAAGTAAATGATATCGTCATAATGTCTGGTGGCACTCCTCGCCAGAGAATAGCCGCCTTGAAGTTTGTAAGGTCTGCAAGTAATTGTGGAATAGCACTCGAGTGACCGAACATATCTGGCAAGTATCCTATCATCATTTGCGGAATACTGAATTGCATCGCTAGATCATGGCTGAACTCGATATTACGAATAAGACTCTCTCCACCCACAAGCCATTGGTCTGGTAGTAGATACCAAGGACCTACTGTGATTTTTTCGTCACGAATATTTTGGAGCAATTCATTTCTTCGCTCTTCCCGTATCTCCAAATAATCCTCCAGAACCACTGTCTGGCCATCTAACATGAATCTGTAATCTTGTTTGGCTAGAATATCAAGAAGTTCATCCACCAATTCAACTAGCATGTATCTGAATCTCTGGAATGGTAGATACCATTCTCTATCCCAATGTGTGTGAGGCACA
>JAEORI010000095.1 GCA_016840965.1 Candidatus Thorarchaeota archaeon
CAGAAAGTAGCTTCCGGGTTTTAGACCCTTAGCCTCAGACTTCTTAATGCTCACTCTAAATCACCAACTTAGTCTTGCAGACCAGTGTTAGTCCTCACCAATCATTTCATGTATATATATTTGGGGGCGGTAGAGTTTTCTTTCCATGACAACAACTGTAAAAGGGACCAGATAGAGGCCAAGTTTGGGTGTGCTGAATATTGATCGAAGAGGAACCTCAGATTCTCTCGGAAAGGCGAGCTATTGGACTTGTCTGCCGACCTGACCGCCCTGAGATTGAAGAAATCGCCAATCAGATTACTGATTTTCTCATTTCAGAAGATCTAGATGTGCAGGTTGATCCTGGTTCTTGTAATATTCTTCACAAGCGAGCACAACCTACTCTGATAGAGGAAATGGATGTTGATTTTGTCGTTACAATAGGTGGAGATGGAACAATTCTGTACACACTCACCAAACTAAAGGATAGAGAAACTCCCTTATTCTGTGTCAACCGAGGAACTGTTGGATTTCTTACAGAGAGTGATACTGAGTCTGCCATCGATTATCTTAGGAATGTGTTACAGAGTGATTGCATTATAGAGGCTAATGCGAACATAAGTTCAGGAGTTGGTGACAGGAAATTCGAAGATGCTCTCAATGAGGTGTATGTTGTTTCCAAAATCCCTGGACGTCTTTTGAGTTTGCAAGTCTATGTCGATGGTGTTGAAATTGACTCTGGAAGAGCGGATGGAGCTATGCTTGCAACACCTGTTGGCTCTTCAGCATATGCTCTCGCAGCAGGTGGATCCATTCTTGCTCCGAATGTAAACGGTCTCATCTTTGTTCCAGTGTGTCCACCAAGATTCGAACTAAAAGCAGTTGTAGTCCCTGATTCAGCAACCGTCGAAATTGAGCTTGTCAAACCCGGTGTGTCAGCTTATGCTGTTATTGATGGCCAAACAAGATGGGAGGTTGCTCCACATGAAACAGTGTGGATGAAAAAATCTGAAGGTGTATCTCGCTTCATTAGAATGTATGACAACTATTATGATCGCCTCAACACACGTTTGGTTCCGCGCACAATCTAGGTGATTTAATGACCCAGATCTATGTTATTGATGCTGGTGTTTTATTCTCAAAATGGATTGATAAGAAAAAGGATGCATCTTTCATTACAACACCTAGTATAATCGAAGAAGTTCGAAATCGTATGAGTAGATTTCGAGCAGAAACGCTATTCCTTTTGGATAAGCTGCAGGAACGTACACCAAGTCAGGATACCCTTGCGTATATAGAATCCATGGCCAATCAAATAGGTGACTCTTCTGTTTTGTCGAAGAATGATATTGAGTTGATTGCTTTAGCATACATGCTGATTAACGAAGGTCTTGAACCAACATTAGCTTCAGCAGATTTTGCTGTTTTAAATACCGCAAGTCAATTGAACATACCCATTATTGATCCCAATAACAAGTTTAGCCAGAAAATTACATGGGGCTTGAGATGTCCTGCTTGCAATTATAAATCGAAGACTACAACTATCGATAGAGAATGCCCCATTTGTGGAACTACAATGCGTAGAACACCGTTGAAAAAGAAAAAGAAATCCTGAAACCAGTAATACTCTGGTCTTACATCATGTAATATGGCTTCTTTGTGAGTGTACTTGATGGAGAGTTGTCTTGATTGACAGATAATCCTGGACTCACAATACAACGAGATTTAGACGAGATTAAAAGCCAAGTCAAGCAAGAATTAGATACAATTAGAGACCTGATGGACTCTTTTGAATATCACAATCCATCTCCCAACTGGAATGCTCCTTTTCAAATACACCGCTTACGCAGAGCTTTGAGAATTCATTACCTCGCCCTGAAGATTAGAGATTCCACCCCTCAGAGCCCCAGTATGCGAAAACTAACTTGGGACTTACAAAATGATCAAGATTTGTTGTAATTAATCTCCAATGAGCATGACTTCAACTTGTCTACTTCGAGGTCGATTGTCAAAATCCACGAAAACTATTTGTTGCCATGTGCCAAGTGTCAGTTTTCCTTTTAGAAAGGGGATTGTAAGACTTGGCCCAAGAATAGATGCTCTGATATGAGAGTGGCCATTGCCATCTCGCCATCGTAGATGATGCTGATATACTGCATTTTTTGGCGCGATTCGTTCCATAGCCACAGGAAAATCTTCCAAGAGGCCACTTTCAAATTCGATAGTCGTGATTGAACCTGTAGAACCAGAACAGAATATCGTACAAATCCCTGTCTGTATTTCACTCTTTTTCACTGTCTTTTCCACAGTGCTAGTGATGTCAATGATGTCGCAATCTCCCTTTGTTTCAAATGAAATTCTTTCGTGATATACACTCATCCTACTTCACCAGTGGATTTCATACTCGTTCAAAGCAGAAATCACACTTTTGTCTTCCGTCATATCTATTTCATAGGACGTTCTTTCTTGGACTGCTCAATCAGAGTTCGAATCCTCTTTTCTTTGTCCAGCAAATCTTCCTCATTCTCTTGAAGAATTAGTAATGCTCCAATGTGATTACCTGAATTCAATGCACGAACTAATGTCATTATTGCTAACATGATTTCATCTTGAATAGAAACTGCAATTTCATCCATGAGCTTGATGATGTCATTAATAGGACGTCGTTTTTGAGGGTAATAGATGAATCGTGTTTCAAACACGGTAAAGAAATCTTCAAACGCCTCCTTGAGCTCATTTGCTGCCTTAAAGCCCTCTCCGGATTTCGTAAACAAATCGATTGCTTTCTCAATCATCTCAGATGAGTTTGTTAAAAGCGCCTCCATCCCAGCTGTACGAACCCAAATTGTTGCTAACTCAGGAACACCTAATTCTTGATAGTATTTAGCTGCACTCTCTGCTTTTTCACTTGCCATCCTATGAAAAGACTCATACCTCTCTTTTTCTCCAAGTTTCATAGCGCATTCTGCAGCTTTGCTGGATAGTTTTGATCCGCCTTCATGATCTCCTGTTTCAGATAACTCATCCGCAAGTTGGACGTAAAGATCCAATGCTTGTTCAAGATGCCCACGTGCTTCTGCTTCCTGGCCTGCCTCCTCTAGAACCTCTGCAGCTTCTTCTAGAGCTACGGCTTGTAGCTCTTTGCTACCGCTTTCTTTCTCTTTTACTGCCTCTTGAAGATAGTAGTTGATAACATCTTTGTATATCTGTTCAGCCTCGTCTGTTTGCCCCCATTTCTTTAGACACATAGCTTGGAATCGGAGGTATTTCTTTTCTGACTCCAAATCACGTTGCGTTTTAGCTTTATCTGCAAGCTCTCCAAATAGCTCATTTGCACGTTTGTACGCCCACTTCGCTTTCATTGGTCTACCAATCTCAACGAACATGTTTCCTCCTTTCACTAAGAGTGGGGCAACAGATTCTGCTGTGCCTTGCATTTTTAGATAAGCTTCTGCTGCTCTAGACATAGCTTGCTTTCTAGCAGAAGTTAGTCGTTGCAGTTTATACGCTTCTTGCGCTGCATCAAAAATATTGCCTGCTTTCTCATACAACTCAGCTGCTTCATATAATTCTCCAGCATCCATCATTAATCTGGTTGCTTCGGGAGAATCACCACGGGTTTCCATAATCTGCGCTGCTTCAGCCATGGCATTCCCTGCAGAGAGATAATCGCCAGTTTGTTTCCCAATTTCTGCCCATCGTTTGGCAAGTCTAGCCGCTCGGTCGTTGATACGTTCGCCTAGTTCATCATCTCCCGCAGTATAATAGAGCCTGCTTACTTTTCTAAGAAGACCAACCGCCTCGCTATAATTCTCCTCAACTTCCCGTACATCAGCAAGGTTTTCGAGTGCATCAGCTGCTTTGATATTCAGTTCATTCTTCTTCTCATCTGATTCTACAAAATCTTGAGCTCTGAAATAGAAATCAGCTGCCTTCTTGTATTCTGTTGCTTCCTCAGCAACTTTTGCAGCCTTCATGTTCAATCTTACAATTTCCTTATACACTTCTGGTCCTTGAGGCAGGCGAACAAGCATCAGAGTTGCATTGTCA